>NZ_MNQY01000133.1:0-32901 GCF_001915675.1 Parabacteroides sp. merdae-related_45_40
ATCTCCAAAGGATAAGGTTCACCCTTGCGACGAGTCAATGACTTCTCTTTTTTCATCTTTGTTGACTTTTATGAAGTCAACCTATTTCAGGACGAGACACACATCCGACTGGGATTTTAGCAATATATATATGATCTTTCTGCTAAGTATGTATCTTAATTACAAAGGATTAGTGTGATATGACTCCGGACACCCGGGTGTACCCTTTTCGGACATCCGGGTGTGGAGGGTGGTAACATCCGGGTGTAGAAAGCCGGAAGATGGGGGTGTTGTCAACCATTTCTGCTTACTTTCCGCTCTTTTTCTGCTTGTCTTTAGTAAAAAAGTGCCTTAGGATGGTAAAATGGCTTCTGCATAAATGCATATCGGTACGTTTCCTTTCGTTTTGTGGATAGATGTCTTCCTGCCTGAATCAGAACCGGTTGCGCAGTTCCTCCGATGCCTTGTAGCGGACTAACGACATATAGCCGGCTCCCATCCGTAAGTTCGGCAAAATGCGATAATTGATTTCTCCTATGGTAAGGAACCATCCGGCTTCCCTGAAATCGTCTCGCGGACGGATATTTTTACATAAATACCTGATAATTCTGGATTATAATTCCCCTGAGAGGCTGTTTGGTTTTTGTGTCCAATGATTTGAGATGGCCGGGAGGACGTTTAAAGTTGCCGGTCGGGATATTTTAGTAGATGTTGGCCATGCTAACCAGTGGCTCGTACAGTTTCTCTATATCTTGGGCGTCCAGTTCGATGGTGAGCTGGTCACCGGGGAGTATGGTTTGTCCGGTGGGGGAGATGTCTTTGCGGTCGCGGTGGATATTCATGATTATGCAATGGTTGGGAAGTTCGAGCGTATCGACCTCCTTGCGGTCGAAATAGGCTCCGGCCATCACTTCCACGTCCAAAGTCAGCCGCTTCTGCTCACGGAAGGCCGGTTTGTTGATCATCTCTTCATAGAACATTACGTTGAACGGCTTTATTCCCAACAGTTCCGTGAAATAATAAGTGAGTCCTCCTACGACGATGGAAGGATAGAAAACTTCGAAATGCCCTGTGATCTCCGTAATCAGGATAATGGCTGTGATAGGAGTGCGCACGACGGCGACCAGGAAGGCGCCCATTCCGATCAGCATGACATAGCTCACACTTTCCATCCTGACGATCCCGTGTTGCACCAGGATGAGGGCATAGAGCTTACCGGTCAGTCCGCCTGTCACCAGAGTCGGGATAAAGTTCCCTCCCGGCAATCCGGAGGAGAAGGAAAAAACGGTAAATACCATGTGCAGGAACATCATCCCTGCAATCCAATAGATATTGCTGTTGCCGCCTTCCGCCTGTTGCATCAGGAACTGCTCGCCTCCACCGGTCAGATCAGTGACCGTCAGCGAAATGATGTATGCCATGCCCAGAAGACCTAACAGCTTGATATATTCGGGTTGCCGGATGGCCGGGTACATCCGTTTGGCGTATAGCATCAGCAGTGAATAGAGTTTGCCGAAAACCGATACGATGACGGCAAACAGGATATACAGCTTGATATGCAGTCCCATCGACAGGTCGGGCACGATGGCCTGTATGTCGTGGTACGGGTTGATCGGGAAAATCGTACTGGCGATCGCTCCGGCGACGACACCGGCCAGGATCGTCGTGATAGCCGTTTTCGGAGCATCGAAGCGTTCGATCGATTCGATCACCAGCGTAGCGGCGGCAAGAGGAGCGGCAAAGGCAGCTGCCAGTCCTGCGCCTGCGCCTGCGGCAAGGAGCTGTTTGCGTTCGCCGCTCAGGATATGTCCCCATTTGCTGACCAGGTCACCTATGTAGGAACCCATTTGTACGGAAGGCCCCTCGCGTCCCATCGAGAGACCGCTGCTGAGTGTCAGCACACCACCCGCAAACTTAGCCAGCAGTTGACGAAAGGAATGTGTATACTCGATGCGTCCATTGATAACGCCCCGTGTCTGCGAAATGCCTCCGCCTCCGATGTAAGGCCACCGTCTGGCCATCCGGGCGACGAAGCAGAGGATACCCCATAGGGCAAGGAATAAGACGATATGGTAATACCAGGGAGGCGAAGACTGGAAGAAGTTCTTCCGCATATTGAAAAATAGTTGCAGCAGATAGTGGTAAGGAACCGCCACCAATCCGGTCAGCAGTCCTACGATCAGACTCACGAAATAGAGTCTGGCATCTACCAGCTTCAGTTTTACTATCCGATTAATCTTCATCTCCCCTTAAACAGGGAGCGAAGGCCGTTGGTTTAGCTTTCAATTCTCAAAAGCATCTGATATATCCCAACGAATAAGTCTCGTACAGGTTATCCTTCATTCCGTGTGTATACCGGAAGGAGATTATGTTTTTCTTGATCTCGTATCTGAGGTTGTTGCGCCAATGTATGGGGCGGTCACCGTTGTTTTCGTATCCGTAGAACCCGGCCAGGTTGGTGGCGAGCGTGAAGCCTCTGTATTTACCGGTGAACCCGACTCCGTATGAGATGGCGTCGTTCTGGCGATGCACCATGTCGTTCGTCATCCAGCAATAGAACCCGGCGAGCGCCTGCATACGGATCGAGGCCTTCCCGTCGGCACTTTTCCACAGGTTACGCCCCACGTTTACGTCGAACCAGTAGGAGGCGGCATCGGTAAAACGGGCGTCGCACAGGCGGCCTCCGCTGGCTGTCTTGATATTGGCGCTAATGGTCGCATCTACCCATTTCTCGCTTTTCAGGACTTGGAAAAAGGAGCTGATAACGATGTCGCCGTTATATTTGATCGGGCTTTCCGTATCCACGGCAAAGCGTTCGTCACGCGTTTCCGGTGTCATCTTATATTTTTCCTTGAAGCACCAGTTCACTTCGATTCCCGCGCGCCCCCTGAAGAAGGGCAGCAGGGCACGCCCCACGATGTCCCAGGTCTTGTCACCCGTATAATAATGGTATTCGCCCCGTACTTCCACTTCGTACCGCTCGCTCACCTGTCCGTCCCTCATTTCCGGGATCGGAAAGGCGTTCGGACCGAAATAGCGCGGAGAATATATGAGCAGTTCTGTTTTGTCGCGCCAACTCTCGGCATGGCTATAAGTGGCTGAAAAGACAAATACGAATGTTATCAATAATATTCGGGATAAATATTTCATCATGGATGTATTTTTTCTTAAGGCCACAAAAGTACATATTTCATATTGATTTAGTACATTTGCCTCAAACAAATCTTTAAACCATAAAGTACCATGAGACATTTACATTTTGGGAAGCTGTTTTTTGTTGTCTTTTCCCTCTTGTTAGCCTGTACGGTTTCGGCGCGTAAACCGATTAAAACATTACTGATCACAGGACAAAACAACCATAACTGGCAGGTGAGCCATGTTGTGCTGAAACAAATCCTGGAAAATTCCGGTCGTTTTGATGTGGACTTTGCCATCTCTCCCGAACAGGGCAAGGATATGTCCGGTTTTGTGCTCGACTTTAGCTCTTACCAGTTGGTAGTGCTGGACTATAACGGAGATTCGTGGCCGGAGGAGACGAACCGCCGCTTCTTGGAATATGTGCAGAACGGCGGTGGTGTTGTCATTTATCATGCAGCCGACAATGCTTTCTCCAAATGGCCGGAGTTCAATAGGATCTGTGCTTTGGGTGGTTGGGAAGGACGTAATGAGAATTCCGGCCCTTATGTGTATTGGAAGGACGGAAAACTGGTCAAGGACAGTTCGGCGGGTCCGGGTGGTTCTCATGGACGCCAGCACGAATATGTGCTGAACGGGCGTGACAAGGTGCATCCGGTTGTGAAGGGCCTGCCTTTGAAATGGCGTCATGCCAAAGATGAACTTTACGACCGTATGCGGGGACCGGGCAATATCCGGGATATTTTGTACACAGCCTATTCGGATAAGGAAACAAACGGTTCCGGTCGTGAAGAACCGCTGGTCTTTACGGTCGATTACGGGAATGCTCGCATCTTCCATACGATGCTTGGCCATGCCGGTGCTACTACGGAAGATAATATAGCAATGCAATGTACGGGCTTCCAGGTGCTTTTGCTTCGTGGAGCCGAATGGGCGGCAACCGGAAAAGTAACCCAGAAAGTCCCGAAAGATTTCCCGACGGAGACTACTTGTTCTTATCGGAAAGATTATAAGGAGAATTGACAATTATCAATTGTCAATTCTTAAAGCGGATATTCCTCGAACGCATACAATGCTGTAGACAAATATCTCTCGCCCGTATCTGGTAATAATGCTACAATCGTTTTCCCTTCGTTCTCCGGGAGCCGGGCCAGTTGCATGGCGGCATATACGGCTGCTCCGGAAGAAATGCCGACCAACAGGCCTTCCTTTTGTGCCAGTTCGCGTGATGTGCGGATGGCGTCGTCTCCTTCTACCTGGATGATTTCATCGACCACCGAGCTGTCGTAGGTTTTAGGGATAAAGCCCGCTCCGATCCCCTGTATCTTGTGCGGTCCGGGTTTACCGCCTGAGAGCACAGCCGAGTCGGTCGGTTCTACAGCTACGATTTTGACATCCGGATTGTGCGCTTTCAGTCCTTTGCCAACGCCGCTTACCGTACCGCCCGTTCCGACTCCTGCGACGAAGATATCGACTTTGCCGTCCGTATCGCGCCAGATTTCCTGTGCGGTTGTTTTAGCATGCCGGGCAGGGTTTGCCGGGTTTTCAAACTGTTGCAGGATAATGGAGCCGGGCGTTTCATCACGCAATGCTTCCGCTTTGGCGATGGCACCTTTCATCCCTTCCGTTCCGGGAGTGAGGATCAGGTTGGCTCCTAATGCTTTCAGTAGGTTACGACGTTCCAGGCTCATGGTTTCGGGCATTGTCAGTACCAATTTATAACCTTTGGCGGCCGAGACGAAAGCCAGTCCTACGCCGGTGTTCCCGCTGGTCGGCTCTATGATTGTTGCTCCCGGTTTCAGCAAACCCTTTTCTTCCGCATCTTCGATCATTGCCAATGCAATGCGGTCTTTTACGCTACTTGCCGGGTTGAAATATTCCAGCTTTCCGATTACTTTCGCTTTCAGCCCTTTACTTGCGTTGAAGTTTGAGAACTCCAACAATGGTGTATTGCCTATGAGGTCAGTCAGTTTTTTTGCTATCATGGGTTATATTATTTATGATTTGTCAATTGAATTGATCAGTCGCTTCATTGTTTGCATTTTTGCTTCCGTTTCAAGCCATTCGCTTTCTATCTCCGAAGAAGCAAGAATGCCTCCGCCTGCATATAAAACAAATGATCCGGGCAAGATGTTCATGCAGCGCAAGTTTACATACAGATCGCTCTTTCCTTCGGGAGCCAGCCAGCCGATAAAGCCTGAATAATAGCTCCGGTCGTAGCCTTCGTTCTCCCGGATAAAGCGATACGTCTCTTCTTTGGGCAGTCCGCAAACGGCAGGCGTGGGATGGAGCCGTTTCAACAGTTCGCCGAGTTTTTTATTATCGGGCAGTGGAAAGCTGAAGTCGCTTCTCAAATGCGACAGTTCGCCGGCGCGTACCGGGATCGGAGGAGTTTCTGTCGGTTTGATACCTAATGCTTGCAGTTGTTTGCGTATGTAAAAGGCTACATATTCCTGTTCTTCCCTGTTTTTGTCGTCCCATTCTATCGGTAGTTCCCCGTTTTGGAGAGGTTGGGTGCCGGCAAGGGCGACCGTATGCCATTTTCCTTTCTCGCCGGAGAGGATGATTTCGGGCGTGCAGCCCAGCCATGTGCCTGTCGCGGGAGTATGGCAGAGATAAACATATGAATATTTGTACCGTCCGGTTGCCTTGAGGAAAGCGGCGGCAGGGGAGAAGTTGGCTCTGTCTGCCGGAATCGTCTGGCAGCGCGACAGCACGAGTTTCTCGAACTGCTTTCGGCGTAGCGGTTCGATGAAGGCATTGAAACGACGGCTGTAGTCTTCCTTCGGGTTTTCGGGGAAGGAGACAAGCGTTTCACTATGATGGAATTCCTGTTCCGCAGGCATCGAGTATGAAACTTTTGTTTCCTCATCGGGCGGAAGTTTCTGGATGTCCGGCCGGATCAGTACGATTGGGTGCTGTTTGCTTACATGGAAGGGAGCAATGACGAAACCACTCTGTTCGTCCAGTTCCTCGATATGATAAAGAATACGTGCAGAACCGGAGGCTTGCATGGCGAAACGAGGCGATTCTCCTGGTATCCGCCAGAGTGCAAAACTCCGGTTCTTTCTGATCAATGTGTCGACTACGTTACAAATCCTTAATTCGTCTGGTGTCATTTCTTTTTTAATATGCTGTTGACTACACGGATGGATGATACCAATTTATCTGTGGATGTGAATACATCGACGTTCCAAACGTGTGAAGAACGTCCTTTGTGAATGATGGTTCCGACGGCGCGAACGGTATCTCCTTCATGGGCAGATGACATATGGTTGCCACTGACTTGCATACCGACCACGATTTCGTCTGGTTTGGCCAGGATCATCGATCCTAACCCGGCAACCGTTTCGGCCAATGCGAGTGTCGCCCCGCCATGTAGGATGCCGAATGGCTGGCGGGTGCGTTCGTCTACCGGCATGGTCGCTTCTACACGGTCTTCGGATGCATATGTATATTGGATGCCGAGGTTTCCCATTAGAGCGTGTCTGGCACGCATATTCAACTGGTCGAGCGGTACTTCCGTCGGACGTATTTCAGCCAGGATTGTCCGTTCGACGGCCACGGCTACGCCTTCTTCTTCGTTGGTGAGTGTCGTCTTGTCCACACAAGCCTTCACCGAATCTTCCGCATTTCCCATCGCGATCCCGACACCGGCAAGTTGCAACATGGTCACGTCGCAAACGCCGTCGCCGATCGCGATCACTTCTTCCGGCGATACGGACAGTTTGGTCATCAGCACGCCCAAAGTGTTTCCCTTGTCGATGAACTGGGGAACGACTTCTAAGAAATAAGGTTCCGACCTGAATGCATCCAGCACACCGTCGAGGCGTTTTTTCCAATGATTCTCCAAACCGATGAGCGCTTCTTCGTCGTCACTTGCCAGCATACATTTGCAGGGCGGGAAATCGACGGCTTCGGCAAAGTTGTCGACACCGACAATCTGCATCTTGTTCAGGTTGGCTTCTTGGATGACATACTTGTTATCCGGTTTGTCCGTCAGGATGAAGTCTTTGTGATAGGTGAAGATGGCAAAGTCGTTTTTCTTTGCTTTCTTTTCGAAATAGGGGATCCATTCCGGATCGATGCGCTTCTCGAATAATAGTTCACCGGTCTGCACGTTGATGATCTGACCGCCGTTGTAAGAAAGAATGTAACCTCCGTAATGATTCAGTTCCAGCTTTTCAGCGATGGGCATGACTCCATTAGTCGGTCTTCCTGATGCCAATACGATATGTACCCCCATTTGCTGTACCTTCAGAAGGGCAGCCAGGGTACGGGGGCTGATCTCTTTCTGATTGTTGAGCAGCGTCCCGTCTACGTCGAGAACTAATAATTTATACTTCATGGCCTTTTTGTATTTTTTGTTAATGATACAAATATACGGAATTTTTGCTTCCGCTCGCTTGACAGAAAGGACAACCGTGCTAAAAATAACCTTGTCCGCGCTTAGCCAAAGATCAAAAACCTCCTCTTATTTTTTCTTCATCAAGTCAAACCGTTGGAAGCTCCACACGTTTTCGTCATAATCTTCTCGCTTGTAATGGCTGTCGCAGATGTAAAGGCCGTCTTTCAGGACAACGATCGAACGGTTCTGATAGCGGTAGTCCGGCAACAGTGTCTCGCCGATGATGCGGAAGTTTTTGTCCAAAATCACAATCGAACAGGTCCGACGGCCGAAACTCCAAATGTCCTGTTGGTTCTCTTTTGGATCGACCTCCGATTCCGGGTAGGCAAGGCGGTAATAGACTTCGCGGTATTTGTCGTAGTAGATGTAATGATAAAATTGTTGCTGGTTGCTTTCTCTCAAATAACCATTTAAAGCAGCATAATGAGGTTTTGGAATATATTTGGCTGGTTTCAAGTACTTGCTTTTAGCATTATAACCTTTTACGTTTTTATGATCTGCTGTTGCAACATAAATAGAATCATTTTGGCCAAAAACATACACAAAGTTAGCTCCATCAAATAAACAAGACACATATTCATCACCAGCCCGTAATCTTCCTTTATACAAATCATCCATCGTCGGTTTTGAAGGATGATAAAAAGAAAATTGCTTGACAACTTTATGAACGGTATCCAACACCGCAGCCACAGATGTCTTTTCTTCTTGCTGATTATGATTATAATGGTACAATTGTATATGAACCAAAGAATCAATAAAAACAATAGACTCTATGGGCGGCAAAAAATTTCCAGCGTCATCCTTGCTACAATCATAACGTCCTTGAACCGCTCCAGCATCATCTACTTTGAATAAACATTGTTGTGCAGAAGGTGGGAGCCAGTAAAACTCACTCCATCCTTTTACATAATATCGGTGAGCTTTTCCTATCGCATTGGGCCCTTCCATTTGAAAAGTGATCTTCCTTACGCATTCCATCTTATCCACGTCATAAAACAGAAGTTGAGGCATTCCACTGTTTTTGATAATTATGTATTCTCGCTCGTCTTTTTCTATTACTGTCGGATACCATCCTATGTCCGTATCCTCATCTATCGGAAACTTCAACCATTTATCTGCAGGACGAAGTTCGACGATATCCAAAGGTTCCATATCGGAAGATGAATTCTTCGGGTGATCCGAACAGGACAGGGATATGCCGAATAAGGCTATGAATAATATCCATCTATAAATCATACTCATTGATTCGATAATTAATTAAACAAGGAGGTGTGTCAAAATCTCTTTGTCCCCGCACTTGATGCGGGGTCGCAAAAGGACAGGCCTTATCAATCAGGTTTTTATAGGGCCGGTTTTAATGCAATCCCGCGTCAAGCGCGGGAACAGGATAGTTTCGACACACCTCCTTTACGAATTTTACAAAAATCTCACATTAGTCAACTTCCTGGATTTGGAGGGTATGTTGGAGGAAATGGTCCGGGAGGTAACAAGTCATCACATGGAGCACATCCTATTTGCCCGTATTGAGCACAAGGTGTTTTTGTGCTTGTTAAATCCATCCAACATTGTTTTTTAGGATTCCCAGCAGTCAACGCTTTCAGATTTTCCGAAACGGAGGAGTTCAGTTCATTACCCATACTATCGGCCTTAGTGTCGGTAGTAAGCCCAATGCTCACAAATAGGAACAGGGCGAGCAGAGAAAACAGTTTCTGTTTCATAAGGCATTGTTTTTATAGTTTATAATTCCTGCTGTGCTGGTTTTATTTTCCCTTTCAATATTATTTTGATAGCTTTATTCGTATTACAACGTACAAGGACCGTTTCTGAAAAGAAACCTGAATGTTTCGGCGTGTAAATCAACGTAAAAATCAACTCTTTTCCAGAATCTACAGGTTTTTTATCATATTCGTATTGCATGCAACCGCATGTCGTTGCGACATCAGTGACAATTAAAGGCGATAATCCTGTGTTTCGGATTTTGAACGAGTGTCGGACAGGTTTGTTCCCGGCAATTTCACCAACGTCCTTTATGGGATCATCTACTATAGCCGTCGTTTCCAGCTTCACCCAATCGGGCTGCATTCCTAATATATGTTTCAAATATAAATTACGGATTTCAAGGTTTCTCATCGGATCACCGACGACCAGCACGCGGAAGTTACGATCTAATAAAAAAGCATGAAACTGCTCGTCTTCCGGAAATTGGTTCAAATGATCCAATTCGTTTTTCTGGTCCAAACAAACCGGCCAGTCGAAATTTCCACTTCTCAAAATATTTCGTACATACTTTGGACGTTTGTTATGGATGAAAAACAAATACTGTACTTCTCCACCTGACGAATCGACCTCTTGCTTGAACTGTTTCCATTCGTTCAACTTCAATTTGCAATCCACACAACTATTAGAATCGACATAAAACAATATAGTATAGGGAGACGGATGGATATTGAAATCAACGGTATCTTTTCCATATCGTGTAAATACGGGATTCGTGGGAAAACTCACAACTTTGCCTTGCCATGTTTCCAATAACTCAGGCAAACTTTGCTTCTTTTCTGAACAGGAAAATAGCAACAACAATAATATGGCAGCTATCCTTTTCATATGAATGACATAAATTTAAAAAACTTTTTTGAATAAACAAATCTTTTCTTGAAAAATATCAAATATTTTATTTCCTTTCTTTCTCAAGAAGAGTTTTGTCAAGATGTATTTTGTGCTGTTTTTGAGGATGGAAGAGATGAAGTAGACTTTACACAAAATACAATATCCCCTGAAAATGGCGATTTTGCTTAGTCAATTCATTTTCTGTAGTATATAAAATTAGTAGTTTGTTAAAAAATATTACCCTTGCGTGTAATTTGAATTAAACGGGGTATAAAATCGAAATAGATGCGGTAGTAGTTTCGATTCGGACCAATGGCTTTTTTATGAATATGACAATAAGGGGTCATGGCGGAGGAAGGGGGTGAACGTCAACCACCTGTCCGTTCTCCCGGATATATTCGTATAATTCTTTGTAGAAAACATGTCGTGTCAGTGTCGGTGCGTCTCCTAAAATCATCAATTTCATGCGGGCACGGGTGATGGCGACGTTCATGCGGCGCAGGTCGCCGAGGAAACCGATCCGGCCTTTGTCGTTGGCGCGTACGAGGCTGATCATGATCACATCTCGCTCCTGCCCTTGGAAGCCATCTACCGTGTGGACGGTTATCAGACGGCGGAAAGGTTTGAAGGAAACATTGCGCTTGATCAGTCCGCGGATATACTGAACCTGCGATTTGTAAGGCGAAATCAGACCGAAGTCAATGCTTTCGTCCAATACCCGTTCCTTGCCGATCTTTTCGATATATTTCTGCAAGGTCGAGACAAGCAGGGTCGCTTCGTCTTTATTGATACGGCTCATGCTGTCGGTGAGTTGGTCTTCTTCGAAATGGCAATCCGCTGTGTCGAGCCAGACGACAGGGGTATCGAATTCCAAGATGCCGCGATGCTTGACTTCCGGTGCGGATTGCAGCTCATCCCGGTAGAACCAGCGAGAAGGAAAGCGCATGATGCTTTCGTTCATTCGGTACTGCGTTTTCAGAAGTGAGACAGTTTCAGGCTTCCGGTCGGTTATTTTTTGCATCAAGGTGTGGTCTAAGCCGCCGCGTGCCGCTTCTATACATTTGATGGTAGGAGGGAGCTGGTGATGGTCGCCCGCTAAGATGACCCGGTCCGCTTTGCCGATCGCAATCCAGCAGGCGGCTTCAAGTGCCTGGGCGGCTTCGTCGATAAAGAGAGTTGTGAAGTTACGGTTGGTCAATACCCGGTTCGCCGATCCGACCAGCGTGCAGGCTACGACACGCGCCTCGTCGAACAATTCCGTGTCGATCTTCACTTCCAGTTCCGTCGCCCGGAAACGGAGACGGGAGAGACGGTTGCGTGCTGTTTCTTTTTCACCGTGGCTCTTTTTGCGGAGATTGGATTGTATCTCGCGGATCGCCTTGCGGATTCCCCATAGTTCGGCATAGTCGGGATGCGATTCGAAACGCCGTTCATAGGTGAAGGAAAGCATCTTGTCGTTTACGCGTGTCGGGTTGCCGATGCGTAGGACATGAATGCCACGATCGACTAGTTTTTCGGATATCCAGTCTACGGCCGTATTGCTTTGGGCACAGACCATTACCTGATTTTCCCGGTGCAAAGTCTCATAGATCGCTTCAACCAAAGTGGTCGTTTTGCCAGTTCCGGGAGGACCGTGCACGATTGACACATCCTTTGCCGCCAATACATGGTTGACCGCCTCTTCCTGCGACAGGTTCAGCCAGGGAAAACGCATGGGGAAAAGTATGCGCCGGCCGGCGGGTGTTTTGCCTAACAGGACGTCCCGCAGATAAGCTAACCGGTTCCCTTTCGCTTGGATAACGGTGGACAGGGCGTTGAACATCGTCTTGTAGCTGGTCTCGTCGAAATAAAGCTGGACGCCGATTTCACCAGCCTTTTGTATTTCCGTAAGTGCGTTAGGAGAGGGTAATATTACGACCATCCGGTCGTCTTGCACATAACTGATGACAGCCGAGAAGTTCAGGTATTCAGGTTTCCCGCCTCCTTTTGTTGTGAAGAAGCAGACCGGACGGCCATATTCAAAATTGTGTTCGGTCTCTTTGTCCTCCAGCTGCCCTATTTCTACGACAAGTTGGTTCAGGGAGTTATAATAGCTCTTTCCCGGTACGACAGGATACCAGCATAGTCCTTGTTGGATGCGGCGGTGTATGCCGGCCCGTTCGGTTTGTTCCCGATACATCTCTTTTTCATATTCGAATTCTTTCTGCAGAAGATCGTACTGATGTTGCAGGTCTGCGGTCGGAGTCTTGAATTGAGTTGTCATCATTCTTTGTTTAATCGGGCGCAAACTTACATAAAAAAACGCAATCGGATAGGGGTTTTTCTCCTTTCCGATGTCATTAAATCAAATGGATGGCTATCTTTGTTTATTAATTGGGAGGATTAAAATTGCTGAGTATGAAAAACAGAGTTCTATATGCGGTCTTATCTTTGTTGGTTCTGACAGGATGCGGTTCGATGAGGAATATGAGCCGTGCAGACCGGGCTGGCGTAGGGGCCCAGATAGGCGCTTTTGTCGGATGGCTTTTCGGCGGAGCGGTCGGAAATTCCATAGACGATGATATAGGGGGTGACATAGGGGCGTTTGTCGGGACGGCGGTCGGAGGAATCGCCGGTGCGCAGATCGCTGCAAATACAGGTGACGTGGTAAGAGTGGAGAAGAGGAATCCGGGAAATTATACGCCGTCTTCGCATGTTCTCCTTCCCGATTTGCAGATCGAAGACATCTTATTGGAAGAGGACAGTGTCACTCGCGACGATAAGATCAATGCGGGTGAGACCTGCCATATCTCCCTTGTGATCGTGAATAACAGCTTTCAGGATGCTTTGGACGTGGAACCAATAGTAAAAGTTGAGAAGGGCAAACATCTGAAACTGTCCGAACCTGTCAAGATCACCAAAATCACCCGCGATGACCGTATCACCTATAATGTCATGGTGCAGGCCTCCCCGAAGTTGCGTACAGGTGAAGCTGTGTTCAGCGTCCGTCTGAAAGAAGGGCGTGGCAACGGCACGGAAGAGGAAATCTTTACGGTCAAAACTGCCGGTGGTGACAAATGAGATCTTATCTGATGAGAGAATAAAACAGCCATACTGAAAGGAGGACGAATAAGACAAATATGGCTAAAAGTAATTTTATTTTGGATAGATGGTTGGCATCTGCTTTTTCTTTCTCTATAGTCTTTTTTCGAATTTCTTTCATTTCTTCAACGGATGTATCGGGTAGTTTGGTACTGCTCCCGATTTTCATGAGCCTGTTTCGGGTTTCCTTTAGGCGTTCTTTGCTTAATTTCCGGAGCTCGCGGTTTTCTTTGTCCCGTTGTAACATATCATTTATGCAGCCTAAAGTTCCCATAATTTATTAATTATTTATTAGATGAAACAAATGTACATTTTTCTGTCGGGTATTCCTTTATTTAATAAAGAAATAGTTCAAATTATCTATGTTCCGCAATCGAAATACCTATGTTTTGAAAAGGATGTCTTATCTTTGCAATCATAAAGTCAAAGAAATCTATATTCATGGATAAAACAACTCAAACACAAATCATCAAACTTATACATCAGGAGGTGATTCCCGCTATCGGTTGTACGGAACCGGTTGCGGTCGCATTGGCTGCCGCTAAGGCTGCCGAGGTTTTAGGCTGTAAACCGGAGAAAACGGAAGTATTTCTGAGCGCCAACATCCTGAAGAATGCGATGGGTGTCGGAATTCCTGGAACCGGAATGGTCGGGTTGCCTATAGCGGTTGCTTTGGGTACGTTGATCGGCAAGTCTGCTTATGGTCTTGAAGTATTGCGTGACCTGACACCAGAAGCGCTTGCTGAAGGAAAGCAGGTGATCGAAGATAAACGGATTCATATCGCTTTAAAGGATAATGTCGACAAGCTCTATATCGAAGTGATTTGTTCAGCCGTAGATGAAACTTCGCGGGTGATAATCTGCCATGAACATACGAATGTCGTGTATGTGGAGAAGAATGGTGTGGTATTGACAGACCGGAGGAAAGAAGGTGTTTCCTGTGATGCTTCGGGCGATGAAGACGAATTGAGGCTCTCTTTCTCTACTGTGTATGAGTTTGCGATGGAAATGCCGCTCGATGAGATCCGCTTTATCCTGGAAACTGCCGATCTGAACCGGAAAGCAGCCGAGGCTTCACTGAAAGGAAATTTCGGACATACGGTCAGCAAGACCGTTTCCGGTGTATACGGACGTAAATATATGGGAGACTCTGCCTATACCCATATGCTGGCAATGACGGCTGCTGCCTGTGATGCCCGCATGGATGGCGCCATGATCCCGGTGATGAGTAACTCCGGTAGTGGAAACCAGGGGATTGCAGCGACACTTCCCGTCCTTTCTTTTGCCGAAGACATCGAATGTTCGGAAGAACAGTTAATCCGTGCTCTGATGTTAAGCCATCTGATGGTCATCTATATCAAGCAAAGCCTGGGGCGCTTGTCCGCCCTTTGCGGTTGTGTGGTGGCCGCCACGGGAGCCAGTTGCGGCATTACCTATCTGATGGGAGGCGATAAAGTGCAGATTTCCTATGCAATCAAGAATATGATCGGCAATATTACCGGTATGATATGCGATGGGGCGAAGCCCAGTTGTGCCATGAAAGTTTCCAGCGGTGTTTCGACTGCTATGCTGTCTGCGTTGATGGCAATGGAAAACAAGGTGGTGACTCCGGTCGAGGGCATTATTGATGAGAATGTCGACAAGTCGATCATTAACCTGACTTCTATCGGTTCCAAAGGAATGGAAGCCACCGATAAGCTGGTATTGGATATTATGACCGGAAAATCCTGCTAACGGTAAGAATATGTTGACCGATATTCGTCTGTTGAGCCATCAATTGGCAAAGCCCCGGTTTAGGAGTCCGAAGGAATTGGTTGCCTGGATGGGAGCTGTCCAAGCACAGGAATATACGATGGCGAAATGGGCGGTCGGGACTCGCTTGAAGTCTTCTTCGTTGCGGGTGGTGGACGATGCGCTTGCAAAGGGGGAAATCCTGCGTACCCATATATTACGACCGACCTGGCATTTCATCGTAGCAGAGGATATCCGCTGGATGCTGCAATTGTCGGGAGGTCGTATACGGACAGCCTTCGATTCTTATGCAAGAAGCCGGAAGATGGAGATAACCGAAAGCTTCTATACGAAAGGTTGTAGATTGCTGGAACAATTGTTGGGTGGAAACAAGAGTTTGACAAAACAGGAGTTGATGGATGGGTTCGGTCGGGCAGGGATCGAGACAGACAATCACTTGATACATTATTTTCTGGTCCGTGCTGAAACGGATGGCCTTGTGTGCAGCGGGGTAGATAAAAACAAGAAGCCGACCTATGCTCTGTTGGAAGAACGTGTGCCTCCGATGAAAGAACTCAGCCGCGAAGAGGCGCTCGCCCGATTGGCTACCCTATATTTTCAAAGCCATTCCCCGGCTACATTGTCTGATTTTGTCTGGTGGTCCGGCTTGGCGGCAACTGAGGCTCGACATGCGGTTGCATTGATCGAAACCGATCTGCTAACCGAAAAGTTTGATTCGGAAACTTTTTACCTGCATGTTACCTGTGACTTGAAGGCCTGTTGCCGGAAAGTGTTGCATCTGTTACCCTCGTATGATGAATATCTGATCAGCTATAAAGACCGGACGACCGTTATGCTACATGAACATCATCATAAGGCATTCAATACTTTCGGTATCTTTTACCCCGTGATCCTGTATGAGGGCCGGATCGTTGGCAATTGGAAAAAAGATTCGAAGAAGAAAGCTCTTACTGTCGAAACTTCTTTGTTCGATGAATCTCTCGATCTCCCGGAAGATTTGCTGAAAAAGGCAGTCGATTATTATTGCTCTTTCCACGCTCAAAAGTCGGGATTCCACACTTGATTGTGGAATTTTTACACACTTTCCCCAATCCACTCCACACTTCCCCAATTTCTTTTGTATTATATGTATTATTTTTATTGGTTTGTATATCAGTGGTTTGTTTTAAAATATATCTTTATTTCTATTTCTGGCACGTCCTTTGCTATTTATTTGTCAGAATTAGATATTATCCTTCCCGAGATATTGTTTTCTGATTAGATATTTGATTAGAAAAAGCTTATCGATTTTAAATCCGCTTCGCCTGTGAAGGTAAAGCGGATTTTTTAATTTAGAACCATTTGATCTTTCTGAAAATGAAAAATGATAAAGCTGATAGTGTGATGGAGATCATGACGATGATGGCAAAGCCATGCGGCATATTTTCTCCGTAGATCGGGACGTTCATACCGTAGAAGCTGGCGATGAGGGTGGGAACCATCAGGATTATGGAGATGGAGGTCATGCGCTTCATGATGGTGTTCACGTTGTTGGAAATGATGGAGGCGAATGCGTCCATCGTACCGGTCAGGATATCGCTATAGATATTGACCGTGAGGTGCGCCTGTTTTAATTCTGTTTCCACATCTTCCACCAGTTCGTTGTCCATATAGACCGGTTCTTGGAAGATGCTTTGCAGTTTGGTAAGCATCACTTCATTACCACGGATGGATGTGTTGAAGTAAACCATGCTCTTTTCCAGCTTCATCAGACGAAGCAAGTCTTCATTACGGATACTTTTTTCCAGTGCCTTTTCGGCATGCGCCACCTCGTTGTTGATTTGTTTCAGGTATTTCAGGAACCATACGGCGGACGAATGGATCAGACGCAGAATCAGGTCATATTTGTGACGTACGACGACCTCTTTGCGGCGGGTGTATCGGATAAAGTCCGGTATCAGTTCCGTCTTGTAGTAGCAAACAGATATGATGATTTCATTGTTCGTCATAATCCCCAGAGGGATGGTCGTGAAAGGGATTCCTTGTTCCTGGCTCTGTACCGGGATTCGAATGATGGTCAATAGCCAATTCCCTTCATATTCGATACGCGGGCGTTCGTCTGTATCGGCAATGTCGCTTAAGAAAGATTCGGGAACATTGAATTGGTTTGTCAGGTAATGGATATCTTCCGGTGTAGGGCATTCTACATTGACCCAGCTGTTTGGAAGCCACTGGTCTTTTTCCACAAAGCCGGCTTCACAATAAAGAAAAGTTCTCATTATTGCCTCCTTTCGTTTTTGTCAACGTACAGAGGCCTTGCTGTTTACCCCTGCGCGTTATTTGTTACTTACTGTTTTTATTTCTCGCGGAATACTGTCGTCCATAATTTATCATTACTTTTTACGGCTGCAAAGATAGAAAAATCCGGTAATAAATGTATATCGGAGGCGGATTTTTGTCAAGTCCGTGAGACTGCATATTTGCGATAATGGTAATAGGCAATGCCGGCTAAGTCTGCTAGAAACCAACCGATAGGAATAGACCACCAAATACCGGTGACCCCAATAGTGGGAATGGATGCCAGCCAATAAGAAAGGACGACACGTGTACCTAAAGACAGAATGGTAAGCACGACAGACATTCCCGGCATACGGATGGCCCGGTAATAACCATAAAGGAGGAACAAGATTCCGATGCCTAAATAAAAAACTCCTTCGATACGCAGGTATTCTGTTCCGATGCGAAGTATCTCAGCCTCATCCGGACGGACGAAAATAAGCATCAACGGCTTGGCAAAAAAGAAAACTAACAGCGAGATGATAAGGGAAAAGACGATCGTTATAAGAAATGCGCTACGCACTCCCCGGCGGATGCGATCCCCTTTCCGCGCTCCGAAATTCTGGGCAATGAAGGTGGAAAAAGCATTCCCGAACTCCTGAACGGGCATATAGGCGAAAGAGTCGATCTTGACTGCTGCGGCGAATGCGGCCATGACAACCGTACCAAAACTATTTACCAATCCTTGCACCATCAATATTCCGAAGTTCATCACAGATTGTTGGACGCAAGTCAGTGTGGAGAAAGAAGTGATTTCTCTCAGGCTGGAACGGTCGAAGCGCATATCTTCCCGGTGTAATCGTAGCTCGGGGCGGATTTTATAGGTATACAGCAAGATACCGGATGCCGCCGTTCCCTGTGCGATAACCGTTGCGACTGCCGCTCCTTCGATGCCTTGATCCAGGACAAGAATAAGAAACAAATCAAGCCCGATATTCAAAACGACCGATACAGCCAGAAACCATAAAGGTGTTACAGAATCGCCTACAGCCCGAAGCAACGCTGCATAAAAATTATACAGGAAAGTAAAGACTATTCCCCAGAAAATGATCCACAGATAGTTACGCATCAACGAATAAATATCATAGGGAACTTGTAACCATCGTAAAATCGGATCGAGCCATAGGAACACGGCAACATTCAGCAAGATGGTTACCGTGCCGATCAGCAGGAAAGAAACATAGATGCTACGTCGCAGGGCGGACAGGTCTCCGGCTCCGTATTGCAGTGAGAAAACCGTGCCGCTTCCCATCGATAACCCCAGCAGGATAGAGATCAGGAAAACCATCAAGGTATAGGCGGAACCGACCGCTGCCAACGCATTTGCGCCGATACATTGTCCTACGATCAGTGTATCGGCTATGTTATAGCATTGTTGTAAAAGCGATCCTGCCAGCATCGGCAATGTGAATTGTAGCAGGGTGGTGGTTATACCTCCTTGTGTAAGGTCTCCTTTCCGTAACATTGTCAGCTCTTTTTATTCGTATAGTTTTGTATGGATCTGCAAAAATACGAATTAATCGGATAATCGTTCCTTCGGATCTCCGTAACCTGTCGGAGTGGTGCTGAGCTTTTGTTTTTGGGTAAAATGAACGCTAATCAAGCATCAAACTCATATAAGCTTCCCGGCTCTGATAGTCGAGCAACAGGCGGGTGAGCGATTGGGTGTCCATCTTTTTTAGTTCGCCGATGTTATGAACGGAGTTTGCGTGGGTGAAGGCCCAGTGATGGATGAGGCGGTCGCGGTCCAAGACACGTGCCATACCTAAAGGGAAAGTTCCTGGTCCGGTGAAAGGAGTACGGCAGACGGCCTTTTCCACCTTGCTCTGTGTTGTAGCTTCCTGTAAGAGCAGGTTCTTGATGTTGTCGTTGTCATACATCAATTCTTTGACATAGATATAGTCGCCGACAGGATAGAAAAAGATCATTCCGATCGGTTCTTCTTGAATGTTCAAGGCGGTCAGCATTTGTCCTCCGGACATCTGTAATTCGCGCAGGATAGTAACGAAATCGTCATAACCGTGCAGCACATAGCAAATACGTTCTCTCTGCTTCTTATTAAAAAAATTGTAGAGAGACTCCATCGAAGGTACTTCGGGCGGTACAACCAAAACACCCTGTTCCAGTACTATTTCAGAAGGGCGGATATACGTTTCTTCTGAATAGTCGAAAGCTTCCGTATATCCTAAATCGCGGTAATAGTCGAACAGCCATGGATCGGCCGGGATAATGACTGTTAAGGCCACTTTCCGGCTTTCCATCACTTCGAATGCTTTCTGTATCAGTTGGCGCATAAGTCCCTGACCTCGTTCGGAGGGAAGAGTGCAGGCTCCATATATATAGTTTACGGATATCTCCTTTCCGTAGTAAGTCATGACATACGGAAGCATTTGAAGAGCGGAAACGATTTTTCCGTTTTTCTCTATAAACAGGGCGTTTTCTTTTTTGTAAACCCGATCGAAGAATAGTTTGATAAATTCTTCGCTGTCGTTGAAAGAAGTACGCCACAGGTCGATCAATTGAGATTTGTTGTTATCCATCGTTCAATATTATTTTGCAGGTTTCTTTATTGCCGCGGATTTTTCCAATAGGATGAACGGGTTATACGAAAGTTTAGCCTGGCGCAGACCGGGAATACCCAAGTCTTCCTCTCGGTTCACATAGGTGTATTTTTCCGGAAGGTGAGAGGCGAATTCTTTGTTGATAACAGCATAAGCCCCCTCATAGTTCACATTCGCCTTTTCTACGTGGACGCCGAAAGTATTATGGTTGATCGGGGCACCAAAAGTGAAAGCGACAATCTGATGGTCTACGCAAATGGCTCCTCCAATAAGTCCCAATTCGTCATAATGGTTCAAGGCGTAGATTATAGAACGGCGTTCGTCGTTCAGATCCTCCTCGTCATTATCTTCCCGGTTGGCTTTGTACCATTTACATTCGAGCTGAAGGCATTCGGGAACCAGTTCTGGTGTGATAGGAATATATTCGTAGGCAAACTTCTTATTGAATTTGTTGATATGATTGCGTTTTGCCTGGTATTTTTTCCCTTTTAGGGTTGCCAGGTCTTCACGCAAGTAGATGTAATCGAAATAATTCCGTTCGGGGATGTAGAAAAATCCGCCGGGAATTGCCTTTTCGAGTTCTTCTTTGGCATCTGGCGTTACGCCTAACATACAGAGCGGGTGGCCTTGTTCGAGCGAGTCGGCTTCCAACAGGTCGATTGCTTGTTTCAGGTTGCCTTGACCTGTAGGAGTCATATAAGCGACTCTCGTTTTGTTTTCGATCCAGAAACGGATCAGCAAGCTGCCGTTGACAATGGCGAACTCGCTATCGTAGAGAAACCGCCAACTGCAGATGTTGGCAAATGAATAATCGCAATTTTTATAATTGCTCGGTATCGTAAAGGATGTTATAATATCTCTATCTTCGATTTCAATTGGTTTAAACGGTATCTTCATCTTTTTCTTTTTTGATGTGCAAATATAAAACTAATAAAAATGGCTGAATGTTTTATCTTTAATAAAAACAATCGATTTTGTTTATTGCGTGATAAACCCTATAAATGCTATTAATAGCAATTTAACTAAATATAAAAATGATAGTGTATATTAAACTAACATCTATCTTTAAATGTTCGAAGTGAAATGGTTTTTATTTAAAAGTGAGAAGGAAATGAATGCTGATAAAATATTACCGATCGACCTCTATCATGCCGTGTCGATTGCAAATTTGACATTGGAAAGTGCTTTAAAGGTCATTCACGTCGAAGCTGGGCAGGATCATGAACTGTTGCCTTTGGAACCGGGAACTCTTGCTGTGATCTGCCGGGGAGGAAAGTTCGAATGCAAAGCACTTGGAAAGGAAATCTCCATAGTTGCCGGACAGGTGTTCCTGGCGTCTGTGGAAGATGTGAGTGAGATATCCCGTTTTTCGGAGACAGGTTTTGAAGGGATCGTGATCTATGCCGGTAGCGATCTGCTGATCAATCGGCAACGTCTGATGTTCCGGACGATTACACCGGACGAACTGGAGGAGTCCGGGCTTTATATCCAGCTGATGCAGTCACAAATCGAGCGAATGAGCGATGTCCGTGTCAAAGTGGTGGAATCGCTTTTGCGCGCCCTTATTTTCTTCCTCCAGCAGGAAGGGCATCTGGCGGACGACCGGGATAGCGAGGTTCCGCCTTTCTTCCACGATTTCGCTTTGCTGATTAGGCGTTATCATCATTATCCGGTTTATTATTTTGCCGAGAAGTTGGGAATGACTTCGGCGGAACTGAATAACAAATGTAAATTGCATTCCGGTATTTCGGCTGCGGAATGGATCAGCCAGTATGTATTGCTTGAGGCGAAAGACTTACTGATTAAAACTCGACTGAGATCTTCCCGCATTGCTATGATGCTTAATTTCTCTAATTATGATACCTTTGCGCGTTGGTTCAGGCGGCATACGGGAGAGTTGCCAGGGAACTGGAGGTAGTGGAATTTGAAAATTGAAAATTAAGATACCATGAAATGGACATTTGAGAATGCGAAAATAAAGGGGCGGATCGTCTTGACCGATTCGCTCCATGAAGACCCGGATCTTCTGAAAGACAAAACGCTGTATAAATTTATATGGGTGGATTCCGGCGAAGTGGAGTTGGATATCGATCATCAGCATGTTGTTTTGAAGAAGGGGCAGCTCGTTCCGCTTTCCCATTTGCATCATTTGGAGTTTCTGCGCATCGAAGGCAAATGCTATGCTTTGATGTTCAACGGCAATTTCTACTGTATACATGGCAACGACCATGAGGTCTCGTGCAATGGGTTGCTGTTTCACGGTTCATCGCATGTGCTGACTTTTGTCCTTTCGGAAGATGAACGGCGGAAGATCGACACGCTGACGAGGATCATGCAAGAGGAGTTTCTCAGTACCGATCACCTGCAAGACGAGATGCTCCGGGTATTGTTGAAACGGTTTATCATATTATGTACGCGAATAGCGGAAGATCGGCAGGGAGCTGTTCGGGAGAACAGCCTCCAGTTCGAGACGATCCGCAAATTCTATGTCCTGGTCGATACCTATTTTAAGGAGAAAAAACAGGTGCAGGAATATGCGGACATGCTGAACAAATCCCCGAAGACACTGGCAAATATCCTTTCCGCCTATCAGCAGCCTTCCGCCATCCGTATCATCCATAACCGCATTCAGGCAGAAGCCCGGCGTTTACTGCTTTATACGGCTAAAAGCTCTAAAGAGATCGCTTTGATGCTAGGATTCGAAGACCAGGCTGCGTTCAGCCGTTTCTTTAAGAACGCAGCCGGACTAAGCGCGACCGAATATCGCCACCAATATAAAAAATGATAATAGTGGCGATGACGGGCTGGTCGCTTGTCCGGGTTGTAGTATCCGCTTATTGCCGGTATTTGTAACAACCCGACAGTTGGTCGTAGACGGCTTGATCCGCTTTATAAGTATCCGTGTCGTGCCCCGCTTTGGCAATAGCTTTGCTAATAGCGTCCACAGATGTTTTGGACGGATCGTACTGTAGATGTATCATCTGTTTTTCCTTATCCCAATGAGCCGATGAAACGCCGTTTACGCTTTTGGCTGCTGTTTCGATGCGTTGTTTACACATGTCGCAGGAACCTTTTACCCCGAACATGGCATGCTCGCCTGCCGGTTCCGGTTGTGCTGCGGATGTACCGTGCGCGGCATGCCCTTCATGACCGCTCATCGGTTGTGCTTCGCCGTCATTGTTCATCATCGACTGTTTCCCTTCCAGTTGGGCACTGGCATCTATCGAGAAAACACCGTTCGTTACGATTTCTTCTCCTTCGGATAATCCTTTTAATATCACGTATGCGTTGCCGAGGGAAGGACCAAGTTCTACTTCACGCATCAGGAAGGTCGGGGTGGAGGTGTCCGGTTGCTTGACATAAACGATGGAACGTTTGCCGGTCCAGAGAACGGCAGTCTGCGGCACGGTGATCCGGTCTTTATATCCTTGAAGCGGGGCGCTGACCTCGGCGGTCGCATACATCTCCGGCTTCAGTTCCATATGGCTGTTGGGAACTTCCACCCGGACACGTGCCGTACGGGTGGAAGGGTTGATGATCGGATCGATAAACGCGATCCGGCCCGTATAGGTCTTGCCGGGAAGAGCCTGCAAGGTGAAATGAACCTGGTCGCCTCTGTTCAGGAAAGGCAGGTCAACTTCGAAAGCATCGAACATCGCCCATACGCTCGACAGGTTCGCTATGTCGAACAGGACAGCGCCGGAGGCGACATAATCGCCCTGGTTTACGCGTTTGGTCATGACGATTCCGCTTACGTTCGCTTTGATCTCGACGAGTGGGGAAACGCTACCGGATTGTTCGATCGCTTCTATCTGGGCGTTCGTCATTTTCCAGAGACGGAGTTTCTCGCGGGCTGCCTGGATCAGGGCGGGCTGCTTCATCTTGATGGCTTCCAACAGTTCCTGCTGGGCGGTGAACAGTTCGGGTGAATAAAGGACGGCAAGTGTTTGTCCGGCTCGTACGCTCTCGCCGGTAAAATTGATGTTGAGTTGTTCGATACGTCCGCCTACATGCGCTGTCTGTGACTGTAAGCTTTGTTCGTTCGGGGCGATCTTGCCGTACAGGCGGACTGTCTTGACCGGGTTTTCCCTGCTGACCTTTGAAGTCTGCACGTCTGCCAGGGCGGCCGCCTCTTCCGATAACTGGATTGCTTTCGGGTCGGAGTTCTCTCTGCCGCCGCTTCCTTTACCGACCGGGATCAAGTCCATCGCGCAGATCGGGCATTTGCCGGGTTTATTCTGGCGTATCTGGGGGTGCATGGAGCAGGTCCAGACGCCCGTCTCGTCCTGTACGAGGTCGTGACGGTGTCCTGCGTGCATCTCATGCCCCTCATGGGTAGCGGGTGTGGGGGTTTCGGACGGGCTGAACAACAACCAGCCGACTAATAAGTCGGCACAGGCTACTATTATATATTGAACTGGTTTGCTTTTTATTATTTTTTCATCTTGTTATTCATTTACGGAGGTTGATACTAATTTCTCTAAGCCCGCGATCAGCGTGTTGTATCCGGCAACCGCTTCGCTCTTTTTAAGGCTGTAATCCAGTAATTGGCGTTCTAGTTGGATGATGTCCGTGAGGGAAGTCGTTCCTGCCGAAAATTCGCGGATCATCAACTGGTAGGTCGACCGGGACAAGTCTTGCTGCTTTGTGTACAGGTCTATTTTGCGCGAGGCATTGGCCAGTTGTTTCCTCTTTCTTCAGCAGCCCTTCCCGCCACCAGCATTGGAATACGGGGACGACAAACATGGTCATCGACTGGATCAGCATGCCGTCGAAAGTCGGGATTGCCATCGGAACTATAATATCGGCTCCCTTTCCGGTCGAGGTGAGGACGGGGAGCAGGGCGACCAGGGTGGTCGCGGTTGTCATGGCTGCGGGACGTACACGTTTGAGTCCTGCTGTCACGACGGCTTCACGTATGGCGTGCCTGGTCTGCGGGTCCTTTTCCAGGAAGACGTGATGGATGTAAGTACCCATCAGCACACCGTCGTCTGTCGCCACTCCGAAAAGGGCGATGAAGCCGACCCATACGGCTACGCTCAGGTTAATGGTATGCATCTGGAACAGGTCCCGCATATTGACTCCCGCCAGCGAAAAGTTCATGAACCAGTCCTGACCGTACAGCCAGAGCAGGATAAAGCCGCCGGCGAAAGCTACGAATACACCGGAGAAATGAATCAACGAAGCTGTAAGGGTCTTGAACTGGAAATACAGAACCAGGAGGACGATCAGCAGGGCCAGGGGAACGACGATCATCAGCCGGGCGGTGGCACGTTCCTGTTGTTCGTAGTTTCCGGCAAACTTGTAGGAAACGCCTTTTGTTAGTTTCAACTCTCCGTTTTGTATCTTTCCTTCGATCACTTTTGTCGCTTCTTTCACAACGTCCACTTCCGCTTTTCCCTGTTTCTTGTCGAAGATCACGTAGCCGACCAGGAAGGTGTTCTCACTCTGGATCATCTGGGCGCCTCGGGCATATTCGATATCGGCGAGTTCTTTCAATGGGATCTGGGCGCCGGTGGCTGTCGGAACCAGGAGCATGGACAATGCTTCCGGATTATCACGCAGTTCGCGGGCATAGCGGAGGCGCACGGGGAAACGCTCGCGGCCTTCGACCGTCTTTGTTAGGATCATGCCGCCGACGGCTGCACTTAGTATTTCCTGTAAATCTTCGACGTTCACTCCGTACCGGGCCATGTTATCCCGGTTCAGCTTAATCTCCAGATAAGGTGCTCCGACCGCCCGGTCATAGAATACGGACGAAGGGATCACGGAAGGAACGTCTTTGAGCGCCTGTTCGATCGCCTTTCCGCTTTGCTCGATCGTTTCCAGATCCGGCCCGTATATCTTCAATCCCATCGGAGCGCGCATACCGGTCGAGAGCATGACAAGGCGTGCCTCTATCGGTTGCAGTTTCGGGGCGGATGTGAGTCCGGGCAGGTGGGTGACGTTGACGATTTGCTGCCAGATATCGTCGGTGTTCTTGATTTCGGGACGCCATTGCCGGAAATAGTCTCCTTTGCGGTCCGGTATCAGGCTATCTGCCGGAATCAGGCGGAAGCCGTCTGCCGGATTGTAGGTGCCTCCGTTTCTCAGGAGATATTCTCCTTTCCGGTTCACTTTGAAACGTTCCCGCTTTCCGTCTTCGTTCAGGATATATTCGGGACGATAGTTGATCGTATTCTCGAACATCTGGGCGGGAGCCGGATCGAGTGCCGAGTTTACCCGTCCCCATTTGCCGATTGCCGTTTCCACTTCGGGGATGGCTGCCAGGCGTTTGTCCAGCGCTTCGATATAATTCAGGTTTTGCTCGATTCCTGTATGGGGCATGCTGGTCGGCATCAACAGGAATGAACCTTCGTTGAGGCTGGGCATGAACTCTTGCCCGATCCGTTTCCAGATCAGGATGCCGCATAGGATAGTCGCGATCGGTAGCAGCATGAACTTCCACCGGTTATTCAGACACCAGCGAAGGATACGTTCGTAGTAGATCACCAGTAACCAGAGCAGTGCAAGAATGATGGCGATACATCCTGTTACGAAAAGAAGATTGACGATAATGCCTTTCTGGGGGCCCATCGGCAACCATTCTTCTGCCAAGAAGTAGGTGGCGACGACAAGTGCGATACCGATATTGATATAGTTACTTATTCCGGGTTTCTTCCAACGGTGAGCAAGCAGGTTGTTAAGTCCGACGGCTGTAAGTCCGAGTGCCGGAATATTACTGTACAGGACAGACAAGAGGACACCTGCTGCAATCAGTATGTAGTTGAGCACTTTCCGTATCCGCTTTGAGTCGATCCGTACCGAAAACAATATATAGGATAAGGTCGGCAGCAAGATCAATCCCAATACGAAAGCAGAGGCCAGCGCATAGGTTTTCGTGTAGGCGAGGGGAGAGAACATTTTTCCTTCCTGTGCCTCCATTGCAAAAACGGGCAGGAAACTGACGATAGTCGTGATCATCGCCGTGGCAATGGCCCCCGATACTTCACTGACCGTCTTATAAATAAGGTTTACCATCGCTTTCCCTTTGCGGATGCCTCTGTTTTCCGGCATCTCCATATACCGGATGATGCTTTCGACAAACACGACGCCGACGTCCACCATCACGCCGATAGCGATGGCGATACCCGAAAGGGCAACAATATTGGCGGCTATTCCTGTGTAGCGCATGATGATGAAGGTAGACAACACGGCGATAGGGAGCATGCTGGCTATCACGACGGATGCCCGGAGGTTGAGGACCAGCACGATGATAACGATGATACAGATCAGTATTTCGTGGGATAAAGATGTTTCGAGCGTGCCGATTGTCTCTTTGATCAAGCCTGTCCGGTCGTAAAAAGGTACGACGGTGATTTTGGAGACAGTCCCGTCGGACAAGGTTTTCTGGGGAAGTCCGGGCGCCATCTCCTTGATTTTGTCTTTTACATTATTAATGACTTCCAAAGGGTTGGAACCATACCGGGCGATCACGACACCGCCGACTGCTTCGACACCTTCTTTATCCAGCCCGCCGCGCCGCGTACCCGGACCGATATTTACAAACGCTACATCGGAGATGCGTACCGGCACACCGTCACGAACCGTCACGACGGCCTTTTCCAGGTCGGATACATCTTTGATATAGCCCAGGCCGCGGATCAGATATTCGACCTTATTGATCTCCATTGTCTCGGCGCCGATATCGAGATTGCTTTTCTTGATCGCCCCCATAATATCCATGACGGAAACATTAAAGGCGCGCATGGCATCCGGATTCAGCTCGACTTGGTACTCTTTCACGAAACCTCCGGCTGATGCCACTTCCGACACTCCTTCGGCGGCCGAAAGGCTGTATTTGACATAGTAGTCCTGTATGGTACGCAGCTCTTCCGCATTCCATCCGCCTGTCGGTTTTCCGGTTGCCGGATCGCGTCCTTCCAACGTGTACCAGTAGATTTGTCCTAAAGCGGTTGCATCCGGACCCAACGCCGGTTGTACGCCTTCGGGCAGCGTGCCGGGGGGAAGGGAGTTGAGCTTTTCGAGAATCCGCGAACGGCTCCAGTAGAATTCGATATTATCATCAAAAATAATATAGATGAAGGACATGCCGAACATGGAAGAGCTACGGATCGATTTGACTCCGGGAATCCCCAACAGGGAAGTGGTCAGCGGATAGGTGATCTGATCCTGGATATCTTTGGGCGAACGTCCCATCCATTCGGTCGCTACGATCTGTTGATTATCGCCGATGTCGGGAATCGCGTCTACCGGAATCGGATTGCGGGGAATGATCCCTCCGTGCCAGTTAAATGGAGAAGTCGAGATGCCCCATACGACTACCAGCACTAAGATCAAAAAAAACGATAAACATGTTCAAAATACTTATATCGAGGGAAAGGTAATAAATCCCCGGTTATTGGATAATTTGTTAGCTATTTCATTCTTAGTTCGATAGCTTTTTACATACGATTTAATTTATTGTGTTAAAGAACGGAATACTAACATTTTCTTTAAATAAAATGGAAAGTTTAGCTATTGTGCTATAATTACTTTTCGTATCTTCACCGAGAAATAAATTTTGGTTCTACGTTTTTTTAATTATTAAGTTGCTGGAAATATGGTAATAGCTTATTTAAGAGTAGGAACTTCAAACAAGGAACTTCTAGAAGAACAGAAAGATGAGATTGAACGTTATGCTTCGAATCATGATATGAATGTCGATAAGTGGATTACGGATGTCACTGTTGACAAAGGGAGGGAAGATGAACGTAATCTCGCTAGGGTACTGGATCGTATGCAAAAAGGCGATAGTCTGATCTTTTCGGATATTTCCCGCTTGGGACGAACTTTGTCGGAAGTTATGGATATTATGGGACGCTGCATGGAAAAAGGCGTTCAGATCTATAGTATAAGAGACCGGTATATCCTAGATCAGGCATTGGATTTGCCAGTTATGGGAAACGTGTTCAAGTTGGTGACGGAGATCGAACACAGTTTGATGTCAATCCGTACCAAAGAGGCATTGAATTATAAGAAGAGCGCGGGAGGCCCGTTAGGCCGTCCGAAAGGATCGGCTGCAAAACAGTCTTTCCTGGATGCGAATAAAGAAGAGGTGATCAGCATGCTTGAACGCGGAGACACTGTTTTCGAAATTTGTAAACGTTTTAATGTTTCCAGAAATACCTATTATATGTTCAAACGGAACTACGGACTCTAAAACCAATCCTTTTTCCGCATGTATAGCCAGGTCGAGATTGCTGTCAGTAGCATGAGTGACCAGGCTATGCCATACCCGTATTGCCAGTCCAATTCTGGCATCATCTTGAAGTTCATCCCCCATATACCAGCCAGGAATGTCAGCGGGATGAAGATCGTGGATACGATTGTCAGGCGTTTCATGATCGCATTCATGCGCAGGTCGTTATTGGATATGTAGAGATCGACCAGGGAAGATATGATTTCCCGGCAGCTTTCGGTTGTCTGGATGATGAACTGCAACTGGTCGGATAAGTCGTTATAGATGGGAAGGATGTCGGAGCTTATGATTCCGTTTTCGGTGCGCAGCAGTTTGGCAAATTGCTCTTTCAGTGGTTGGCTGTTCTTGCGGATAACCATATATTCTTTCCGACGTTGTTGGATAAGCAGCCCCATATTACCTTGGTCGTTTTTGATATCGAGCAGGGTCTCTTCTATATCCTCAAGCATTTCCTCCACTTTGGAGGCCGATTCCACTAAATTGGCAATGATCGTATTTAAAAGGAATGCCAGGAGTAGTCCGCTGTTTTTTCGGCGAATATTCAGCATATCGGATTCGATGGCTTTGTAGGCATTTTCGAATACAGGATTGTTGCTTTCCGTGAAGCTGATGACTACGTTTCCTGTGATTAGGATGCTGATATGTTCGGAGTTGATCTCCATATTGGTGTCGTAGTAGGAAGAATTGAGTACGATAAGCATGTGTTTGTCATACTCTTCTATCTTGACTACGTGTTGGGGAGTCAGAATATCTTTGGCGTCCAGGTTATGCATCCCGAATTCATTGACGATACGCGTGACCGCCTCCGAATCAGTCAGACCGCTAACCTGGAACCAGTTGATACTATTTCCGTCGACAAATTTTTTGAACGACGTTTCGTTTGTCTTGATCTCCCGTGTGTGCAGAGTGTCGGTATTGTATTGTGTGAGGCTGATCCGGGTAACGGTATCATGCTCGCCGGCATAGAAATATCGGTCGGCAAGATGCCGGTTGGAAATATGCTTGCGCTTGTGTGGATGTACATATTCTCTTCGCCTCATATCTGTTTGTTCTTATTCGAGTTCTACAACCGTAATACCCGCACCTCCGAATTGGACATGTTCGTCGTGATACTGGCGGACGCCCGGAACAGTGTGCAGGTAATCGCGTATCAGCTGCCGAAGTATGCCTGTCCCTGTCCCGTGCAGAATACGGATGCGAGCGGCACCAACTTGTATGGCATCGTCCACAAAGTAAGTAACGGCCTGTAAGGCTTCGTCTCCTCTCATACCTCTAACATCTATCTCCTGCTTGAAGTTCAATTTCTTTTCATGCATATCGTCCGCTGTCTGGACACTGACAAAAGTACTTTTTTGGATCTCTTTCTTGATTTGTCCTTTGCTGACCTTCTCCAGTTGTTCCAACTTGACTGTGCTCTTGATCATGCCGAATGCTACAACTGCCTGCTTTCCTTGAACTTCCATAACGGTTCCGGCTGAGACTTGTCCTTTGAGGCGGACGTTGTCGCCAGCTTCTATGACATCACGGTTGAAGACCTGCTTTGAGGCCGGCGCGTTTTGTTTCTGCTTTTTACGTTCTTTGCGTTCCTGTAATTTTGCCATTTTGCGGGCGATCTTGTCGTCCTCTTCTTCGGCTGCTATCACAGAAGCCTTGAATTCTTCCAAGGCTTTGCGGGCAAGCTTGGTCTGTTCCTTTTCCGCCTGTGCCTCTTTGATTTCGCGGATCGTGTTTTCGATCTTTGCGTTGGCTTCGGAAAGGATACGCTGTGCCTCTTCCTTGGCGTTACGCATGATCTCTTTCCGTTGTTTGTTTACGGCTTCCAAATCCTGCTCGTAGCGGGCGGTAATATCTTCCAGCTTCTTTTCTTGTTGGCGGATATTCTGTCGCTTGCTTTCCCAATAGCGTTTGTCACGAACGATATCCTGTAGATATTTATCCATATTGATATAGTCGGAGCCGACATTAGCAGATGCATCCGCAATGACATCTTCCGGTAGGCCGATCTTCCGGGCGATCTCGACGGCGAAAGAACTTCCCGGATTACCGATCGACAGCTTAAAGAGCGGTTGCATCAGGTGGCGGTCATAGAGCATGGCGCCGTTAACGATCCCTTCCGTGTCTTCAGCGAAATGCTTCAAGTTCTGGTAGTGAGTCGTGATAACGCCGTAGCTGTGATTCCGGTTGAAACGGTCCAACAGGGCTTCGGCAATCGCACCTCCGATCTGGGGCTCCGTACCACTACCGAACTCGTCAATCAAGATTAGAGTTTTGCTGTTACAGTTCTTGACGAAAAATTTCATGTTCGTCAAGTGTGAACTGTAGGTACTCAAGTCGTTTTCAATACTTTGCTCATCTCCGATGTCAATGAACATGTTTTCGAACAATCCCGTTTTCGAGCTTTCATATACGGGGATCAACAGGCCGCATTGCAACATATATTGCAGCAATCCGACCGTTTTCAGGCAAACGGATTTACCACCTGCGTTCGGCCCGGAGATAATCAGCAGGCGTTTTTTCTCTTCCAGGAGAATATCCAACGGGACAATCTGCTTGTTTTGTTTCTGTAACGAGAGGAAAAGCAGGGGATGCGCAGCGTGTATCCAGTCGATCTGCTGTTTGTCCTCGATGACCGGCTTGATTCCGTTTATCTGCTCGGCAAACAATGCTTTGGCGCGGATGAAGTCAATCTCGGCCAAGAACTCATAGGATTGCAGGATATCGGGGATTAACGGACGGATGAAATTTGTAAATTCCGTCAGGATCTTCATGATCTCCCTGCGTTCGTCGCCTTCCAGCTCGCGGATGCGGTTATTTGCCTCCACGACGACTTCCGGCTCGATGAAAACAGTCTTGCCGCTAGCCGATTCATCGTGCACGATCCCTTTGATCTTCCGTTTGAAAGCCGGAGCGACCGGGATCATCAGGCGCCCATCGCGCATGGTGGGAGTAATATCTTTATCTATTACACCTTCCGATTGTGCGGCGCGTAATATCGACTGCAAGCTGCGGGAGATACCGCTCATGGTAGCCGTGATCTCTTTTCGTATCTGCGCCAGTGAAGAAGAGGCATTGTCCTTCACCCGTCCGAATTTGTCGAGTATCGCGTCGATCTTTCCGATTAACTGCGGGAATACCTGAATATCGCCGGCAAGGGCGGTCAATGCCGGGTATTTGATCTCTTCTCCCTCTTCCAGGGAAGGGCGAAAGAAGCGGATAATATCGTTGATTGTCTGGAGCGAACGTTTCAGGTCGAATAGCTCTTTTTCATCTAGCCAGGTTCCTTCGGGGCGTATCCGCTTCAACGAATAACGCACATCAAAAAAATAACTGGCGGGAAACTCGTCTTCTCCGTGCAGGATACGAACAAACTCGTCAGTTTGTTCCAGACGTCGAGTTACGGTTTGATAATCGGCAGAGAATTCCATCTCTGCCACCCGTTCTTCTCCGAGCGGGCTTAAACATTTCTCTGAAATTAAACGACGGACTTTATCGAAGCCCGTTTTTTGTTCGAAATTTTGCGGATATATCACTTTCTTGTAAATGCTTTATTTTACTTCGACCGTCACGGACCGGCGAATGGTCGGGCGGACGATGATTTCCATTTTGTTTTTACCCCTTTTGATATCGAACGTACAGGCATTATTTCCGGATGGGTTGATATACGGGGCGTAATAATATAAATATGAGTAGGCGGTCTTGTTACCGGGTTTCTGGATCGCATCGGCTACTTGTGGGTATTTGAATGTGTCCCAGAACATACAACGTTTGAAACCGTTGGCATCCGTAAACTGGGTTTTCGGATCGCGGTATTTCATCGTGTT
>NZ_MNQY01000048.1:0-128417 GCF_001915675.1 Parabacteroides sp. merdae-related_45_40
CTGGGTTCTTTTAGAATAACAACGTAGCGAGAAAATCATTCTCTGTTAATTATAATATGAAACTTTTACAAGAGAAACTATCAAAGTACGATGCACCTCAGCGGGCTATGGCCGCAGGAATTTATCCATACTTCAGAATGATTGAAAGTGATCAGGATACAGAAGTAATGATCAGCGGTAAAAAGGTCCTGATGTTTGGTTCTAACGCCTATTTAGGCCTGACAAACCACCCGAAAGTAAAAGAGGCGGCAATTGATGCCATTAAGAAATATGGTACAGGTTGTGCCGGTTCGCGTTTCCTGAACGGGACGTTGGATTTGCACATTCAGTTGGAAAAACGTCTGGCCGAATTTGTCGGAAAAGAAGATGCCATTGTTTATTCTACGGGATTTCAGGTAAACTTGGGTGTTGTATCCTGCCTGACAGGACGTGAAGACTATATCATTTGGGACGAGCTAGACCATGCATCCATCATCGAAGGACACCGTCTTTCCTTCTCTACCAAACTGAAATATAAGCATAATGATATGGAGTCCTTAGAAAAGCAACTCCAGAAATGCGAACCCGACAAGGTAAAGCTGATCGTTATCGACGGTGTATTCAGTATGGAAGGTGACATTGCCAAATTACCGGAAATCGTTGCGTTAGCCAAAAAGTATAACGCAAGCATAATGGTAGACGAAGCCCACGGTTTGGGTGTTCTGGGCGATCACGGTCGTGGAACCTGTAATCATTTCGGAGTAACAGACGATGTAGACCTGATTATGGGTACATTCAGTAAGTCGCTTGCTTCCATCGGCGGTTTCATCGCTTCGGACAAAGAGACGATCAACTATCTCCGCCATAACTCCCGCTCTTATATATTCAGTGCAAGTAATACTCCAGCAGCTACAGCTGCGGCCGGCGCAGCACTCGATATTATGCTGAGCGAACCGGAACGCATCGAACACCTGTGGAAACTTACCCACTATGCCTTGGATGGATTTCGTAATATGGGGTGCGAAATCGGCCATACCTCAACACCGATCATTCCATTGTTTATCCGTAACAACGACCTGACATTCCTGATCGTAAAGGAATTGTTCGAAGCCGGTATTTTCGTAAATCCAGTCGTATCTCCGGCTGTTGCGCCTGAAGATACGCTGATCCGCTTCTCACTGATGGCGACTCACACAATTGAACAGCTCGACTACGCATTAGAAGCAATTCACAAAGTATTTAAAAGTCACGGTCTGGTCAAATAAATCAGCATGGACAAATAATACCAAAAAGGGCAAAACGGAACATTCTGTTTTGCCCTTTCTCTTTATAATTCATTCTTCATTTGCTACGAACCAAATATTTTGACTATTTTTGCGTAATTGTACGCACTATAAATACATTATATATACCAGACAAATGGATTTTAAATTAAATACAGGAAGTTGCTGCATGGGTAAAAAAGGATGCAGCAAGATACAAAATAATAAACTGAACACCTACGACTGGCTTTGCGACGTGCCCGATGCGGCAAACGCTACCGATTACGTGGAAGTGCAGTTTAAAAATACCCGCAAAGGGTATTACCTCAACAGTTCCAAGATACCTCTGGAAAAAGGAGATTTAGTCGCAGTGGAAGCCAGCCCAGGGCATGACATCGGGACTGTGACACTGACCGGCAAGCTCGTCCTTCTCCAGATGAAAAAGAACAATGTCCGCACTGGCGAAGGCAATGAACCTAAAAAGGTGTATCGTAAAGCCAAACCGACCGATATCGAGAAATACGAAGAGGCGAAGGCCAAGGAACACGCCACAATGATCCGTTCGCGCCAGATCGCTGCCGATTTGGGACTGAATATGAAGATCGGGGATGTGGAATACCAGGGTGACGGCAATAAGGCGATCTTTTATTACATTGCCGACGAGCGTGTCGACTTCCGCCAGTTGATCAAAGTACTCGCCGAAGCATTCCGTGTCCGCATCGAAATGAAACAGATTGGTGCCCGCCAGGAAGCCGGACGCATCGGAGGTATCGGCCCCTGTGGGCGCGAGTTGTGCTGTTCAAGCTGGATGACGAGTTTCGTATCTGTAGCCACCGGAGCCGCCCGCTATCAGGATATATCCATGAATCCCCAGAAATTGGCCGGCCAATGCGCCAAGCTGAAATGCTGCATCAACTATGAAGTGGACGCCTATGTGGAAGCGCAAAAACGCTTACCGTCCCGTGAAGTGGTGCTGGAAACAAAGGACAATACCTATTATCACTTTAAAACGGATATCTTCAAACGGGAAATCACCTACTCTACCGATAAATCGTTCGCGGCCAACCTGATTACAATCTCAGCCAACCGCGCCTTCGATGTGATCAACATGAACAAGAAAGGCATGAAGCCTGTCACGCTCGAAGCCGATACCAAGCCGCAACCGCCCAAACGCGATGCGCAGGATATCCTGGGGCAAGACAGTGTTACCCGTTTCGATGCTTCCCTGAAAAAGAAGAAAAAGAAACGCAACGGAAACGGCAACAAGGAAAACCTGCCGAAAGAAGCCGCTGCCAACACCGGCAACGAAGGGAACAGCAAACCTTTCAACGGAGAAAAAGCGAACGGCAACACCGGCAACGAAAATAAAAACGGCAAAGGAAACGGGAACAGAAACGGAAACCGCAACCGTAACAGCGGAAACCGGGAGAACAACCGCGAACGGGAGAACCGCGAAAACAACCGTAACAGACCGCGTCCGAACCGAGTAAATAACGATAAGCAACCGAATAATGACAAACCTCAGCAACAAGCTAAGCCTGCTGCCAAACCGGAAAGCAAGCCGGACACAAAGCCGGAAGCTTAAAGGAGTCATTGCCGCACTGACTTGTTCTCTGTTCTTTTCCTGCGAAAACCCAGCCTTGTACGACCAATACCAGGCGATCAACAATATCACGTGGGAAAAGGACAAGGAATACTATTTCACCTTCGAGGTGAAAGATATATCTGTTCCTTACGACCTGACACTGGAAGTAAGGAACAATAACTTGTACCCCTATCAGAACTTATGGCTTTTCTGCAGTGAAGAGCAGCCGATCGGCCCGCTCCGCCGGGACACCATCGAATGCATGCTTGCCGACGAATTCGGCAAATGGCACGGACATGGCATTTCCTTATACCAAAGCAGTTTTCCCATTCATTCGCAATATAAGTTTCCGCATGCCGGACAATATACGTTCAGTTTCCGCCAAGGGATGCGCGACGATGCTTTGAAAGGAATACAAGAAATCGGTTTCTCGGTTCGCCCGGCCAAGTGAGCAGCCCTTAGCCCTACCGTTCCCTCCTGGATGCATCCAAGCGAAGGAAGATAAAAAGCAGGATCGTGAATCCCCAAAGGGAAGAACCGCCGTAGCTAAAGAAAGGCAACGGAATGCCGATCACAGGTGTAAGCCCCGTCACCATCCCTATATTAATGGCCAAATGGAAGAAAAAGATAGAAGCGACACTATAGCCGTACACCCGGTTGAAAGTGGAACTTTGCCGCTCCGCCAACACAATCAGGCGCAGGATCAGAAATCCGAACAACAATAAGACCGCAGAAGCCCCGATGAACCCTTGTTCTTCACCTACCGTACAAAAGATAAAGTCGGTATCCTGCTCTGGAACATACTTCAGTTTGGTCTGCGTACCGTTCAGAAAGCCTTTTCCGGTAAGTCCACCAGAACCGATCGCGATCTTCGACTGATTCACATTATAGCCGGCACCGCTCGGATCATCTTCCAATCCCAATGAAACCTTGATACGTATCTGTTGATGCGGTTCCAGGATATCGGTAAACACATAATCCACCGAATACATAAAAGCCAATGATCCCAATGCAAAGACTGCGATCAACACATAATGCCACGCCCAGTTGCGGATAGAAAGAAAAACCAGATAACAGGCAACCAGCAAAATCACCCCGATCGATATCAGGGAATAATCGACCGGCATAAAAAAAGAAGCGGCATACCCTCCTAAACAAGCAACACCCGCAGTCCCCAATATCACCTGTATTGCACGGGTATCTTTCCTTTCTATCTGTATCAGGATAACCGTGATCAACAGGATCAGAGAAGAGACAAGCAACTCTCCCACCGCCGTATCTCCCACCGTCACATCCGAAAACTTCATGCTAGTGACAAAAAAGACAACCGCGCAGACTCCCGACAAAAGAATATATCCCGACATCCCCTCCCGATATAACATCAAGAAGAAAGCCAAGTAGACCAGTGCCGAACCTGTCTCTTGCTGCAGCAGGATGCAAATCATCGGCAGAAATATTAGCGACAAGACGGCTATAAAGTTTTTAGGAACAGTCAGCTTGAAACCATAGGTATTCATCAGCTTCGCGACAGCAAGTGCCGTCGCAAACTTGGCAAACTCAGCCGGCTGCAACCTGACAGGTCCCAAAACAAGCCACGAATGGGAACCTTTTATGTTCGGAGCCAGAAAAATCGTAGCAATCAGCAACACGATGAAACCGGCATATATCAGATAGGCAAAAACATCAAAAAACTCACTCTCAAGCATCAAGAGCACAAAGATCAACCCTACCGACAATCCCATCCACATCAACTGCGAACCGGGACGGCCCGACGGGTCAAATAACCCCACGTTATCGAATTCATAACTAGCACCACAGATGCTGAACCAGCCGGCAACGACCAACACCACATAAAGGATAATCGTCAACCAGTCAACCGTCTTCCATATTTCCGTCTTCCTATAACTCACGATTCGGTAAAGATAAAACGTTTGGCGATACAACCGCATTCGACATCGTCTCTTCCAGCAACTTGTTCTCCTCCGAGATTTCGCCTTTCAGATACTTCTCCATCATCAATTTGCCGATCGGCACGCCGTAGGTCGCACCGAAACCACCATTCTCCACATACACGCAGATGGCCACCTTCGGATTCCGATAAGGAGCAAAACCGATAAAAGCTGAGTGATCTTTCCCATGCGGATTTTCGGCCGTACCAGTCTTGCCGCAGACTTCGATATCCGTTATAGCCGCTCCCCGACAAGTTCCGCCTATAACGGCATTCCTCATACCTTCGGCTACGATTTCATAATTTTTGCGTTCCACCATCGTGTACCGTTTATCCGTATAAAGGGAATCCAGCGGGGTGTCCTGTACCTCCTTCACGACATGCGGAGTAATAAAATATCCCCGGTTAGCGATGGTTGCCGCCAAATTACAAATCTGCAATGGCGTAGCCAACACTTCACCCTGCCCGATCGCAATAGAAATGACGGTACTGGAACTCCAACGTTTACCGTGATATTTATTATAATACTCGCTATTCGGCAAAAAGCCTCTATTTTCCCCAGGCAGGTCAATGCCCAACTTATAACCGTATCCCATAGATACCAAGTAATTCTTCCAAACTTCAAACGCCTCTCCCACACTCGAATAACGCCGACGGCTATCGATCATATCACGCAACCCCCAACAAAAAAAGGAGTTGCAGGAAGTAGCCAGCGCATAAGTCACATTCAGAGGAGAAGCATGGCCGTGGCAGGCCGGTTTGCCGTTCCGGGCCCCTGTATATCCATGTGCACAAGTATACAAGGTTTCTGTCGTAATCACTTCCTCCTGAAGGAAAGTCAACGCCTGTGTCGGCTTGAATGTCGATCCCGGCGGATAACGCCCCATGATGGCACGATCCAGCAAAGGCTTGTCCGAATTTTTCGACAGCATGATATGGTTCTTTCCCCGCTGGCGACCGACCAACAAGTTTGGATCATAAGAAGGCGAAGAAACCAGACACAGAACCTCCCCGGTTTCCGGCTCGATCATGACAATGCTACCCCTCTTGTTCTGCATCAGCTTCTCACCCAAAGCCTGCAAATCCATATCGATCGAAAGCGTCAGGTTCTTACCAGACACGGGAGCCACATCGTGGCGACCTTCTTCATACCGCCCTTTTATACGTCCATGCGCATCACGCAACAGAATCTCCACACCCTTAACGCCTCGCAAAGCCTCTTCGTAAGACAATTCCACACCTGAACGTCCGGCATTATCTCCCTGCACATAATAAGGATCTTTCTCGATATCCCCCTGGTTCACCTCCCCAATATTACCCAACAGATGGGCTCCATAAGGATATTCATATTCCCGGATTGTACGGTTCTGAATATAAAAACCCGGAAATTTATACAGTTTTTCCTGCAAAACACCGCATTCCTGTGCGGAGAGGTGATTCATGAACACCTGCGGGACATAGGAAGAATAGCCGGGATTCAACCGCCTGTTCTTAATTTCAGCTATACGTTTTACAAACAGCTCTTTTGTAATACCGAGGATATTGCAGAAATCAAGCGTATCGAACGGTTGAATCTCACGCATAACCAACATGACTTCATAAGAAGGCTGGTTATAAACCAGCAGCTTCCCGTTGCGATCATAAATGATACCCCTGGAAGGGATCAGTGTCTTTTTCAGAAACGCATTGCTGTCTGCCCACGCTTTATAGTCGCTGTCCACTACTTGCAGAAAGAACAAACGAATGATAAAGATGAGAACCAACAGAACAACGGCGCCACCAATCACGAAACGCCTGTTCTCAAGAGTATACTTCGTATTAATCTCCACTTTTCTGGGACCCTATATTGAATGCTTCTATTGTACAAATTAACAAGGTTGTCGTCACCACACTCGCCGCGATGCGGATCGCCAGGAACAGCGGATCGAATAATGTCAACGACTCAATCAAAAACAACGCCACATGATGAATCACGACAAAAAGCAGTGTATAGCGGAAAAAACCGCCATATCCGAACGTTTTGTAAGAGGGATTAATCCCTTCCGGCAGGTCTTTTCCCATCAATAACTGAATTAACGAGTGACGGATAAAACCGGCCAGCGTACAAGCAAACGCATGCATTCCCGGCGTATTTGAAAAAACATCAATCGTCAACCCGATCAGAAAAGAGAAAAACACCACATTCGTCCGTGAGCTCCCCACTGGCATTTTCAGTATGAAATAAAGATACAAGAACGGCGTTGCCACACGCAGGAAATGGATATTGTTCAGGATCAAAACCTGAACCAACACCAGCACCACAAAATAAATGAAGCCCCGCAGTATATTGTTAATCATTCTTTTTCGCCTCCCGTTCTGTATTTTTTTGCTCTGCCTGACGATAGTTCTTTATGATACGCACATTGTTCAAGGCCTGGAAATCAGTAGCCAATTCCACTTCAAGCGAATAAAAGTTATCATCATGCTGTTTCTCGAAATTCACGACTTTACCCACAATAATCCCAGACGGGAAAATGGCGGAATAACCGCTCGTCACGATCGTATCTCCTTTCTCAAACTCCACGTGGCGCGGCAACTCGTCCAGATTGGCAAAACGCGCATTACGCCCGTTCCAGCTCAACGTTCCGAAATAACTACTCCCCAACACCTTGCAGCTCAGTTTGAACTTCGGATTCAACAGAGGGATTACAACGGAAAAATGGTCGGAAACCGTCGACACAATTCCCACGACACCCCGTTCAGACACAACTCCCATGTCCGGCTCCACTCCATCCTTACGGCCTTTGTTCACCGTAATATAATTGGATAAATACGTAACACTGTTGTTCACGACATCCGCCATCACAAAACTATACGGAAACTGTCCGGTCGAGTCAGGTGCAAAACCGACAAACAGAGCAGTGTCGGCCCGCATCATCTCCAACTGGTCCTGCAACTCTAGCAACTCCATTTCAAGTTGTCCGTTACGCTCCAGAAGCTCCCGATTTATATCACGCAGGTTCAGGTAGGAAGTAACAAAGCCGGAAACAGAAGTAATATGTCCGGTTATCACATTTGCCGAACTGAACATAATGTTCCGTTGATATGCATTATTGCGATAAACCAACGTCAACGATATGATCTCTAGCAAAATGAATAGGAACCAATGCCTCTTTCTGACTAAAAAATCCAGGAGTTTACGCATAATCAGTTGAAAATTGAAAGTTGAAAGTTGAAAGTTGAATATTCAGCAAGTACACCACTTGTTTACTTTCAACTTTCAACTCTCAACTTTCAACTTATATTTACCGGATAAGGAAATTAAACTTGTCGATATTCTTCAACGCAATCCCCGTACCTCTTGCTACTGCATGCAAAGGATCGTCTGCCACGTGAAATTCGATCCCCATCTTGTCGCGCAAACGTTTGTCGATACCACGCAGCAAAGCGCCGCCACCGGCCAGATAGATGCCGTTTTTTACGATATCGGCATACAATTCAGGAGGCGTCTGTTCCAACGCGCTCAGAACGGCGGCTTCAATCTTTGAAATCGACTTGTCCAAACAATGTGCGATTTCCTGGTAGGAAACAGGCACTTTCATCGGCAGAGCCGTCATCTGGTTCGGACCGCAGACTTCAAAATCTTCAGGAGCGTCCTCGAGGATACTTAAAGCGGAGCCGACATTGATCTTGATACGCTCCGCCATACGTTCGCTGACGCGTATATTATGCTGGCGGCGCATATATTCCACAATATCGTTCGTCAAGTCGTCGCCCGCCATCTTGATAGACTTGTTGGAAACGATCCCCCCCAACGAAATCACCGCGATCTCGGTCGTACCGCCACCTATGTCTACAATCATGTTTCCTTCCGGAGCAAGCACATCCATGCCGACCCCGATAGCGGCTGCCATCGGTTCGAAAACCATATATACCTCACGGCCACCGGCATGTTCGGCAGAGTCGCGGACGGCACGGATTTCCACTTCCGTACTACCCGACGGGATACCGATCACCATACGGAGCGAAGGAGCAAACCAGCGTTTGCGTCCGCTGGCCATTTTGATCAATCCACGCATCATCTGCTCGGCAGCGTAGAAGTCGGCAATGACACCTTCGCGGAGCGGACGGATCGTACGAATATTCGGATTGGTCTTTTCGTACATCTCACGTGCCTGGCGCCCTACCGCCAGCACCTTTTCCGAACGAGCATCCAGAGCGATTACGGAAGGCTCATCCACTACCATCTTATCGTTGCAGGTAATAATGGTATTGGCAGTCCCCAAGTCCATTGCCAATTCTTGTGTGAAAGAAAATAATCCCATTTTTTGAATTCTGATTTATCATTTATGATTTATAACCTATAAACTTATGACTCACAAACAGACTGAAAACCCAATCAACTATAAATCATAAATCATAAATATTCCAATTAGTGTTTAAAATGACGAATACCCGTCTTGACCATAGCCAAACCATGTTCGTTGCAATAATCAACGGACAGCTTGTCGTTAATAGAACCTCCCGGCTGGATAACGGCGGTGATACCGGCTTTGTCGGCAATTTCCACACAGTCGGCAAACGGGAAAAACGCATCCGAAGCCATAACAGCGCCATTCAGGTCGAAATTGAATGAAACGGCCTTCTCAATAGCTTGCTTCAGAGAGTCCACACGTGAAGTTTGTCCGATACCGCTTGCACAAAGCTGTTTGTTCTTCACCAGTGTGATCGCGTTAGACTTGCTGTTCTTCACGATCTTGTTGGCGAACAACAAGTCTTCCACTTCTGGAGCCGTCGGTTTCTTTTCCGTCATCGGTTCCAGATCGGCTTCTCCTTGAATGCTAAGGTCTTTTTCCTGCATCAACACGCCGTTCAACAATGAACGAAACTGCATCGGACAAGTCTTGCATTCCTTGCGGACCAATATGATACGATTTTTCTTTTGTTTCAAGACTTCAAGGGCATCGGCATCATAAGCCGGAGCGATGATCACCTCAAAGAAAATCTTATTGATTTCTTCCGCCACTTCCTTGTTTACAGTCGTGTTCGTAATCAAGATTCCGCCGAAGGCAGACACCGGGTCACCAGCCAAAGCATCTTTCCAGGCATCCACCACGTTACCGCGAGATGCGATACCACAGGCATTGTTATGTTTTAGGATGGCGAACGTCAGTTCGTCGAATTCGTCAATCAGGTTTACAGCAGAGTCAATGTCGAGCAGGTTGTTGTAAGAGATTTCCTTACCATGCAACTGGTCAAACATATTATCGAATTTGCCATAGAACTTGGCAGCCTGGTGCGGGTTTTCACCGTAGCGCAGGTGCATCGGATCATCCACGGCAGCACGGAAATGCGAGCCTTGGCGGTCATCGAAATAATTGAAGATTGCAGAATCATAGCCTGAAGAAACGGCAAACGCTTCTTTGGCAAACCATTTGCGGTCTTCGATAGAAGTTTCAGCCCCTTTTTCGTTCAGCAATTGCATCAACGGCTGATACTGGGCTTTAGATGCTACAATCACTACATCTTTAAAGTTCTTTGCAGCGGCACGGATAAGAGAAATACCGCCTATATCTATCTTTTCGATAATTGCCTGTTCTTCCGCACCGGAAGCAACTGTTTCCTCGAACGGATACAGGTCGACAATCACCAAGTCTATTTCAGGAATTTCATATTGGGCAATCTGGGCCTGGTCACCTTCATTATCACGACGGTTCAAAATACCACCGAACACTTTCGGGTGAAGCGTCTTCACACGTCCGCCCAGGATAGAAGGATAGCCGGTCAGGTCCTCTACTGCATCACACGGGAGTCCCAGCTCTTCTATAAACTTCTGAGTACCACCCGTCGACACAAAACTAACACCTTCGCGGTGGAGCTTCTTCAAAATTTCATCTAATCCATCTTTATGGTATACCGATACCAATGCACGTTTAATACGTTTTGTTGCAGCCATCTTTGTTGGGTTTATTTTAATGTTTTAGAGCACAAAAATAGGGATTTATTTTCAATATGTATATAAGGTATGATAATAATTTCCTATCACCAACTATTAAAGAGTGCTACATAAAGCGAAAAAACCGGCTGTCCGCAAACTTACGAAACAGCCGGGAACAAATTACTTATCCTGAGACGTTTTCAACGATTCTTCAATAATCTTCTCGTTTTCTTCCGCCTTTTCAATCGTTTCGTCCAATTTTGTCATGTCATGAGCCGTGTAATCATCGGACAAGATCGGATGCGGCGTCAGCATTTCATCCTCCAGTTCGGAACTTTCGTCCCACAAAGTGTTCATTATTCCAGCCATAATCATCTGTGTTTTATTTGTTAATAACGGAGATAGAACAAGCTGGAAGGCCAAATTGTTGAATCCCGAACACCCAAGTCTTTCTTTTCATACTATATATCAGAAACGCGGTTCTATAATCCACATTCAATATTGGCAATACTATGAGCCGTAAATGAATTTTATATGGAAAAATGCAAAAGATACCGACACCTTACCGACACCATCTGAAACCGAACCTCTGACAACTGGTAAATTAAGCCGTTTCATGCCATCAACTAAGTCAAAACACCCCAAGAACTAACTAATTACATATAGCAAAGTATCTGTTGGTAGTCACTATCTATTGTCTATATGTAGTACTACCTATAGACGATATGTAGTACTACGTATTCGTGATAGGTAGTACTACATATGAATAATATGATGTATGTCTTGGATTAGTTTACCATGACTTTCGAAATAGTTTATGCTATGTTATGGTTCAAACCATCCAATATGATTAATCCTTACCCTAAAGAATGATGCCCAACAAGATTAAATATGCAACTGCAATCCCAAAGAAACTGGATGCACCTTCGGGCCTTTGTCCTTCTCAAACAGGCCGAAAGGAGAATATTTGGCATAGAAACCGATGCAACCGACACCTGCCTGAAAAAGAAAATCCATTGTTACAGGACGAAGGTTCATGCCACGGTCCATCTTTTTCTTACGTTTTTCGCCATCCGCATCATGATAGACGATTTTGGAAGAAGAAATAGTTTTGACCACACCTACCACCCCACCTGAGATAAAGAAACGCGGAGCCTTGCGACGATGTTTAGGCGACTGCCATTCAAGCAGGACCGGAATCGTCAAGCTGGTGATATTCAACTTGCTGGCATTATAAACGATGCCTTCGGGAGCAGGAACCAACTGCGTCACACCGTCCACTTCCTGAAAATGAGCATTCATATCCAGCCGATAACGGCTCCAGCGCATACCGGCCCCGGTCACGACCACCCATCTATAACGGGAGAAGGGGAAACTGAACTCCATAAAATTCAAATTATATTCCAACGAATTACCGCTACGAAGCGAAACACCGTCTACGTCGTTGATCCCGTCACTACCGGAGAAGTTGGCGAAGCCCATGCCGAAGCCTGCCCAGTGCGGATCAAAATCTTTGTCCCAAGAAGGGATCGGGATATTGATCGACTTGATATGTTTGCGCCGTTCGTAACTCTGTCCGTCCCGGTAATGCCCCTCGAAGATCATTTCACGGTCTATCGAATCGCCTTCTTCGGTCAGTTCATACACTTTCACTTTCATCCGTTCGCCGTTGTCCTTCACTACGATACGTTTGTTTTCCAACCGGATGACCGTATCGGCCGGCATCGGTTCAACATCTGCAGCCAGCAATCCGATGGCAGGAAAGCATGCGGCTATGATCAGTAAAAATCTTTTCATATCTTTTCTTGTTTATCTGTTTATAAATCTTTTTTGGTAAATAAAAGGGTGATCAGGTCGTCGCTGTCCAATTCTCCTTCGATATAGACCAATGTGATCGTCCCTTTGGAGTTGACTTTGAACAGGACAAAACGATTCACGTCCGGGTCTTTGCCCGGAAGCTGGTAATAAGCGGAGACCACTCCCCCGTCGTCGGTCACCTCCTTGATCTTGCGTGCTCCTCGCTGATCGGCTTCCAGACATTGGCGGGTAAAGCGAAGAGCTTCCGGATCGTCCTTGATCGTGATGCTCTTGTAGCGCGTCATACCGTATGTTTCCAGCATTTCATTGGAAAGCTCCACCATCGTGACATTCCTCTTTTTACCGTAACGGGTAAAGACATCCTGTATCTTCAGGTCTTTCTGCGCTTCGGCAGCTCCCACACCGGTCGGCAACAGCATCAAAGCAGCCAACATTATTAATAGCCTATACCTCAACTGTTTCATCTTGATATTCTTTTATTCGTCTTCACTAAAAAGACTACCTAATTCTTTTAACTGGTTATCTATTATTCGGCGGTCTGCCTCATCCTTATCCATCTCCGGGAAGTAATCATCGGCAGGAGTGGCCACTTCCTGCAACGCTTCGATCGCCAATGAACGAACTTTATGGATATCGGTATAGCAACGGCCGTTTATCACGACATAGCTGTCGGAACAGAAACAGGGATCAGCGGGATACAGCAGGCGGGTAACTCCCAACAGAGCCAGTACACAAGCTGCCACGCCGGAAAAGAGGTAAAGGGCTGCACGCTTCCGGTTCGCAGAGCGGAACGGAACGGATACCGGTTCGGGGTCCAAATCCGGTTCGCCAACTTGCGCTTCCGCATCACGTTCTATTTCTTCGTCGAAATAAGCGAACAGAGGAGCATAGGCAGCCAGATGCTCCGGCACCTCTCCCGAAGCGAAAAAGGCACGGATCTGCTTTTCTTCCGCGGCAGAAGTCTCACCTTCGAAATACCGTTCCAGCAACTCCTCTATCATATGTAGATTCCTCTTTCCCATAAATCACAAATTATAAATCATAACTCCTTCATTAACTGTTCCCGTATCTTTTTCCGGGCTCTCGAAAGATTCACCCGAACCGCTTCGACCTGAGTGCCTGTGATCTCCGCTATCTCCGCCAATTCATATCCTTCGACATCTTTCATCCGGATAATGGTTTGCTGTAGCGAAGGCAACTTACTTATCAGCCAACGGATACGGGCAACCGTATCGTGCTGCTCCAATTCTTCCGCCGGGTTCCTTGTTCCCGAATCAAGAGAAAGCAAGGCTATATCCGTCCCTTCCGGCCGATGCTGTTTCAGTTTGTCCAGCGCCAGGTTCTTGGCCACTTGTACAGCCAGCGCCTCGACACTGTTATAACCATCCAGCTTCTCGCGAATCTGCCACAATTTCAGAAAAGTCTCCTGCACGATGTCTTCTGCATCCGACCTGTCCTCCATCATCCGCCAGGAAATATTGATCAACTTCTCCCGAAGCGGCAGCACGGTTATTTTAAACGTTTCGAGTTCCATTTCTACTATTATGACGACAAAGAAACGAAAACATAACATGAGAAAAACGAAAAAAATAAAAAAGGCATATTATTATCGTGGCGGACAACCATGAAGACAAAAGAATTGTTTCTTTCGAGACAGAGTTCGATCGGGAACTCGCCACGAATAGTAACAATAAAAAACAACAAGTCATGAAAACTAAATTATCCGTCTTGCTATTGTACTTATGCAGCCTCACACTGTTCGCCGCATGCAGCAACAACCGGCAAAAACAAAAAACACCTGCCGAAAACGTCGCAACTCCTATCCGGAACTTCTTGAAACAGAAGTATCCGGCCGCAACGATCCTGAAATCCGAAAAAGAGACTAACGGGACGGAAGTGGATATACAAGAAAAGAATCTGCACAAAGAAGTATGGTTCGACACGAAGGAGCAATGGGTCTCCACACATTGGGAAATCACCGCCCGCGACGTTCCTGTCGCCGTTATGGATGCGTTGCAAAGCTCCGCCTACAACCAATATAAAATAGAAGATATCACGGCAATCGAACGGCCGGACGGCCTGTTCTACGATTTTGAACTGAAACAAGACAACAATGAGATACATATCATACTCGACTCCGAAGCGAAGATCGTAATCAAAAGTTCGACCATTGCTCCGGGATACGACTGGTAGATTTATATCCCCCCCCTTTTATTTAAAGTGGAACTTTTCCCAGATATAGACCTTTGGAGTGTTCTTCAGGAAAGGTTCCACCTGCTTGCGTTCGGTTTTCGTCAAATATTTGGGGGTCGTGTATTCGACCGTCAACGTCTGGTCGTCGGGGCTAAGCGAATATTTCCGTAAGTCCATATCCAGACGAGCAGTTGCTTCGATAAAGGCGGTGCGGTTCTTGTCGGCATCGTCTTTAATGAACCATTCTACCGGAACCGGAGTATACAAATCAGCAGAGTCCAACAGCTTCCAGTCTGTCGTGAAAAACTCGACCTGGCTGTCGGGAACAGGACCGTATACGGTCGTGATCATACAAACGACATAGGTATCGTTGACCAGCGGCAAGAGCTTCATCTCTACCGTGCTGCGCTCCGTCACCTGCAACAACAGGTAATCGTCCGTCAGCTTCTTCAAGGTGGAAAAGCCGTTCATGGTGTTTTTCAGCTTCGCTTCCTTTCCTGAATTATACAAATCTATCAAATCCTTACGCCAGGCATTTTCCAGCTGGGGTACATATTGGTCAGGCATGGCGACAAAGACCGCATCCATCTCCTGCGCCTTCATCCCCCACACAAATACACAAAGCAATATAGAAAGAAATAATCGTTTCATATCTTAATCTACAATTTTCATCTACAAAAGTAATAGAATATGCCTTAGCGCGTACCGAGATACAGGAATATCATTCCTAATAATACTAAAAACAGGTCGATTGCCTTGCTTTTCAAGTTCTTTTCATGGAAGAACAAAGCACCGGCAAGGAAGGTAACCAAGACATTACTACGGCGGACCATCGAGACGATAGAGATCATCGAACCGGGAAAAGTCAAGGCATAAAAGTAAATCCAGTCCGCCACGCAGAGGAAGACGGATATAAAGATAATGTTCCAGTGCCAGACAAAAGGTGTCGTGCTTTTCCGGCGCGGATACCAAAGAAACAAGAGGATCGGCAACATCATAAGGCACTGGTAGACATTGAACCAGACCTGCACCGTCATCACATCCAGACTTCCCATCAGGTGTTTGTCATACAAGCCGCTCGCCGCTCCGGTAAGGATAGACAAGACGGTAAAGAAGATCCATTTATTATGCGTAAAACGGATTCCCTCTTTTTTCCCGGATGAGGAAAGGAGGTAGAAAGAGGCAATGGAAAGAATCACCCCGATCCATTGGTACAGGTTCAGCCGCTCACCAAAGACAAGCATGGCTCCCACCAGCGTCACGACTGGCTGCGTCGCTTTGATAGGCCCGGTAATGGTCAGCGGTAAATGCTTCAAGGCAAAATAGCCGAATATCCACGATGACAAGACGATCACGGCCTTTATAAACACTGCCACATGTGTCTCTAAGGAGACACGCGGCACATACAACATCGTCCCGTCGAGCACATCCGTAAAAAACGAAAGAAAAATGAAAGGGACAAAGATAAGACTGCTTATCAATGTATTGAAAAACAAAACCGGAATAACGGCATTACCATCTAGCGAAATTTTTTTGTTTACTTCATAACAACCTAAAAGGAAGGCGGAGATGAAGGCTAATCCGAGCCACATAACAGTTGAAAGTTGAAAGTTTCTGAATAATATTTTTTAGACCGGAAAAACACAACAGTCAACAGCCGACTGCCAACTGAAAAAGTTCTTCGGGATAAGTGATGTCGACCAGATAGAGAGCGTGTCCGGGAGCGGAAGTCCCGGCACGTCCACGGTCTTTGGCTTCGATCACCTGGCGGAAACCGTCGACCGTCAGTTTTCCTCTGCCCACTTCGAGTAAAGTACCGACAATGGCACGCACCATATTGCGCAGGAAACGGTCCGCCTGTATGGTAAAAACCCATACATCGCCTTCCCTCTCCCAACCAGCCTTATAGATGCGACAGTTGTTCGTCTTCACGTCCGTATGCAGCTTGCTGAAACTGGTGAAATCTATGTAGTCAAACAGAACTGGGCAAGCCTTATTCATCGCCTCGAAATCGAGTTTTCCCGGAATCTTATAGACCAACTCGTAATTGAACGGATCTTTCCGCGTCGTGACATAATATTTATAGGTACGCGAAATGGCATCGAACCGGGCATGCGCATCGGGACGTACAGGTACAATACGGTAGACCGCGATATCTTTGGGAAGCAAACGGTTCAGCTTCTCCGCTAAGAAAGCGAGGTCGGCAATCGGTTCCTGCCAGTCGAAATGAGCCACCATCAGGCGGGCATGCACACCAGCATCCGTCCGCCCCGCTCCCACGATCGGAACCGGTTGGCGCAACAACGTAGCCAAAGCTTCCTCGATAGATTGCTGCACAGTGATTCCATTCGGCTGTATCTGCCAGCCACAAAACTTTTTACCGTTATAACCTAAATATATAAAGTATCTGTTCACGTCCGGATATCCTTGCTTATGTTTGATTTCGGCTGCAAAGGTAACAGAAATCTCGCCAAGGGATTGTCTATACAGGCAGAAAAGTGTAATTTTGCAAACATAAATCTTCACAACAAAACTATTTGACATGCTTGAAACATTGCTTCAATCGTCTTATTTTGCCTTGTTCCTGATTATCGCCTTAGGATTCATATTGGGCAGAATACAGATCAAAGGCCTCTCTCTCGACGTATCAGCCGTTATCTTTATCGCTCTCCTATTCGGGCACTTCGGGGTAATCATTCCTAAGGAACTGGGAAATTTCGGTTTGGTATTGTTCATTTTCACCATCGGCATACAAGCGGGTCCGGGATTCTTCGACTCCTTCCGTTCGAAAGGGAAAACATTGATCATACTAACGCTTCTGATTGTCGGATCTGCCAGCCTTACCGGTTTGATACTTAAATATGTGGTCGGAATCGATACGCCGAGCCTCGTCGGACTGATCGCTGGGGCGCTGACCAGTACGCCAGGTCTTGCCGTCGCGATCGACAGCACGCACTCCTCCTCCGCTTCCATCGCCTATGGCATCGCCTATCCGTTCGGAGTGATCGGTGTGATACTTTTTATAAAATTATTGCCGAAATTGTTGCGCAAAGACCTTATCGCCGAAGCCAAGGCACTCGAAGTACAGCGAAAAGGGAAATATCCCCCGTTGCATACGGCGACTTTCCGTATCACCCACGCCAATATATTCGGAAAAACACTGGCCCAGTTACAACTTCGTTCCATGACGGGAGCCGTCATTTCCCGTATAAAACATAAAGACCGGACAAGCATACCGGTAGCGCAAACCATCTTGCATGAAGGAGATATGATCAAGGCTGTCGGTAACGACAAGTCTTTGGAACAACTGGCACTTCTTGTCGGTGAACGTGTAGAGAACGACCTTCCTTTTGGCAGCACTCAGGAATTGCAATCTCTATTGGTGACGAACAAGAACGTCATTAATAAAAGTTTAGGATACCTGAATCTGCAACGCACGTTCAATTGTACCGTTACTCGTGTACGCCGAAGCGGTATCGACCTCTCACCCGAACCGGAATTAATGTTGAAATTCGGCGACAAGTTAATGGTTGCTGGAGAAAAAGAAGACATAAAGGAATTGGGACAGGTGTTCGGTAATGACGAGAAAAAACTTTCCGACACGGACTTTTTCCCGATTGCAGCCGGTATTGTCCTCGGAGTATTGTTCGGAAAACTGAACATTTCGTTTTCGGACTCCTTCTCTTTCTCACCCGGGCTGACAGGTGGCATCCTGATTGTCGCACTTATCCTGAGTGCAATTGGCAAAACGGGACCGATCATCTGGTCCATGTCAGGTTCCGCCAACCAGTTACTCCGTCAGATCGGCCTACTTCTGTTCCTCGCCGAGGTCGGAACATCCGCCGGTGTCAACCTGGTATCGACATTCCAAGAAAGCGGCTGGACATTATTCGGAATCGGTATGGCAATCACAATAGTACCGATGATCGTGGCTGTCTTGTTCGGCTATTTCGTATTCAAAATCCACATCTTAGACTTGATCGGGACGATCGCAGGAGGAATGACCAGTACGCCAGGACTTGCCGCCGCCGATTCGATGAGCGACAGTTCTGCTCCCAGCATCGCCTATGCGACGGTCTATCCAATTGCGATGGTGTTCCTGATTCTTTTTATCCAGTTCATCGCCGCATTGATTGTATAAGGATTATGAGGGTCGCAACCTCATAATCCGTATCAAAAACATTGCCAATTATAATATTTTCTATATATTTGTGACTATTAACAATATCACAAATCGCCATGCAAACAAACCAACAGTTTGACCTCGCCTTCAACTTGCTGCAGAACACCGGAACCAACCTCTTTCTGACAGGAAAAGCCGGAACGGGCAAAACTACCTTTTTAAAAAGGCTTAAAGAGGTTTCACCTAAACGAATGATCGTTGTTGCACCGACAGGAGTAGCTGCTATCAATGCTGGAGGCGTCACTATCCACTCCTTTTTCCAATTGCCGTTCGGGCCTTACATTCCGTCTTCACCGGAATACCGGGGAGGCAAAACAGATTTCAAGAACCAATTCCGCAAGGACAAAATCAATATTATTCGCAGTATGGACTTGCTGGTGATCGATGAGGTCAGCATGGTGCGCGCAGACTTGCTGGACGCTATCAGCGACGTCCTGCGTCGTTATAAAGATCACAGTAAACCTTTCGGAGGTGTCCAGTTATTGCTCATAGGAGACTTACAACAATTAGCGCCTGTCGCCAAAGATGATGAATGGAATCTGCTGAAAGAGCACTATCCGTCCACCTTCTTTTTCGACAGCAAGGCACTGTCGGAAAGCAATTATTTCTGTATTGAGCTGACACATGTCTACCGCCAAAGCGACACAAATTTCATCAACCTGTTGAATAATATCCGTGAGAACCGCTTCGACGACGAGACCTTGCAACGTCTGAACCAGCGGTACATTCCCAACTTCAGACCGGACGAACAATCGGGTTATATCACACTCACGACACATAACTACCAGGCACAGCAGATCAACAACCGAAAACTGGCGGAACTTCCCGGACAGCCTTACACTTTTTCAGCTGAGATCAATAACGACTTTCCCGAATATTCTTATCCGACCGACGACAAGTTAATCTTGAAATGCGGCGCGCAAGTCATGTTCGTCAAAAACGATTCGTCTTCCGAAAAACGATATTATAACGGGAAGATCGGAAAGATCGTATTTATCAACCCCAACAAGATAACCGTAGTCGACCGAGAAGGAAACGAGATCGTCGTCGAAAAGGAAATCTGGAACAATGTGAAATACACGATTGATCCCGAAACAAAGGAAATCACCGAAACCATTACCGGCACCTTCAGTCAATATCCGTTAAAAACAGCTTGGGCGATCACCATACACAAGAGCCAGGGATTGACTTTCGAGCATGCCATCATTGATGCTTCTGCCGCTTTTTCGCACGGACAGGTATATGTCGCACTCAGCCGTTGCAAAACGTTGGAAGGTCTTGTGTTGAGCAGTCAGATCACCCGCAACGCCATGATCAATGATTACCGGATACAGGAATTCACTTCATCGGTCGACAGTCGCCAGCCGCGTGAAGAGCAAATGCAGGCCGCACAGCAACTTTATTTCACGGAACTGATATGTGAACTGTTTGACTTCAACAATCTTCAGCAGCGCATACAATATGCCGCCTTTGTCGTGTACGGGAATCTGCAAAAATTATATCCGGAACTGAGCGTGCAGTATTCCAACACACGCGACGCATTCCGTTCCACGGTCACAGATGTCGGAGAACGATTCATCCAGCAATTGAAACGGCTGATAACAGGCAATACCGATTATCTGAAAGACGAAACGATCCAAGAGCGTGTCCGGAAAGGCGTGGCTTACTTTCTGGAGCAAATAGATCGCCTTTGCACCCCATTGCAGGAAGCATCGAATGTGGAAATAGACAATAAAGAAACACGCAAAACAATCAAGAATGCGTTAGACAAGTGGAACGAAGACCTTCGTATCAAACTGTCAACCTTGCAAGGTTGTCAAGATGGATTCACAATTTCCGGCTATCTGTCGGCTAAGGCCAAAGCAAGCATCGAACAACCGTCTGTTCCGACCACACGCAAACGTTCCGAAAAATCATCAGAGCCGGCTAAACTGGAAATATCGACAGACATCAAACATCCAGAACTATATGCCAACCTGAAACGCTGGCGCTATGAGGTGGCAACCGAAAAAGGACTTCCAACTTATACCATCCTGCAACAAAAGGCCCTGATCGGGGTAGCCAACACCTTACCCGCCAGCGGACGTGATCTCCTCAAAATCCCCGGTATCGGGAAAAAGATCGTCGAAAACTATGGCGCAAAGCTACTGGATATCGTAGACGACTACAGGCAAGGGCTATAATGTGCCAATGCACCAATATACTAATGATATGAGCATTTTCCCATTGGCATATTGGCACATTATTTATTTTTTCAACTCGAACCCCATCATCATCCCATCATACTGGCTCGCCAACTTATTGAGTGCTTGTAAGGTCGTATTTTTAGAGACAGCAGACAGTTTTGTCAGGAAATCCAGTAATTTATCGGCATTGAAGAGCAAAGAAAGTTGGTCATTGGTGACAACGACATAAGCCGTCATCGTCGTCAACTTCGATTTCCCGATCTTGCCATAGTGCAGTTCCATCGTCTTATCGTCCGCATTAAAAGAATAAGTACCCTTCAAAGTACAGCCTTTCAGGACACTGGTGAATGTGCTGTCGGTATTAAACGTATAATTGAATGCCCCTTCGATGATTCCGATTTTCGCACAATAATCCTTCAGCTTCTTTTCCATCTCCGAAGAGGCCACACTTGCCGTCACATTCTTCAAAGCATTATCGCCTTCCAACTGGATGGCAGGATTCACATACGTCCACGTACCGGCTAAATTTTCCACTGTCAGCTTTTTTCCTCCGGTCACAGTAGTCACGGCGTCTTTTACGGCAGCAGAATTCAAAATGTCTTTAATTGATTGTCCATACGCCGAATCCGATACAGACAATATACCACAAACGGCCATCCCCAAAATCCAATTTTTTTTCATTTTTATCTATTCTTACTCATGTTTATACGTTACAAAAACACAAATAAAAAGGGGTACCGACAAGCACCCCTTCATATATCGTTCTGTAAAAAAAGATTAGAGTTTATCGTTAGAACCGAGTACGTTGATAATTTTGTGCTTATATAGCTTTTCCATATTATCACGAGCCGGGCCCAGATATTTACGTGGGTCGAATTCTGCCGGTTTTTCTGCGAATACCTTACGTACGGCAGCAGTCATAGCCAGACGAGAATCCGAATCGATGTTGATCTTGCAAACAGCCGACTTGGCTGCTTTACGCAATTCTTCTTCCGGAATACCAATAGCAGCTTTCAATGCACCACCGTATTTGTTGATAGTTTCAACTTCTTCTTCAGGAACAGATGAAGATCCGTGAAGAACGATAGGGAATCCTGGGAGTTTTTCCATTACAGCATCCAATACATTGAAAGCCAATGGAGGAGGCACCATCTTGCCAGTCTTAGGATCAATATGGCACTGTTCCGGAGTAAACTTGTATGCACCATGAGAAGTACCGATAGAGATAGCCAAAGAATCACAACCTGTACGGTGAGCGAAATCGATAACTTCTTCAGGATCGGTATAAGTGTGGTGGTCAGAAGAAACTTCATCTTCAACACCTGCCAATACCCCTAATTCACCTTCTACAGTTACATCGAACTGATGAGCATAATCAACAACTTTCTTAGTCAGGGCAACGTTTTCTTCATAAGGAAGATGAGAACCATCGATCATAACAGAAGAGAATCCTGAATCGATACAGCTTTTGCAAGTTTCGAACGTATCACCGTGATCCAAGTGCAGAACGATCTGAGGATTCGGACAGCCTAATTCCTTAGCATATTCAACAGCTCCCTGAGCCATGTAGCGCAACAGAGTTGCATTTGCATATTGGCGAGCACCCTTAGAAACCTGCAGGATTACCGGAGACTTTGTTTCAACAGCAGCCTTGATAATGGCCTGCATCTGTTCCATGTTGTTAAAGTTGAAAGCCGGAATTGCGTATCCGCCTTTGATGGCTTTTGCGAACATTTCTCTTGTGTTCACCAAACCTAAATCTTTGTAATTTACCATTGTTGTATATGTTATTACGTTAATGATTAAAAATCTTCCACAAAGATAATAACTATCCGAGAACATTATGCTTTTAAGCATATAAAATAACACAAAAGTAGGTCTGATTGAAAAAATAATCCAAAATTCTTTGTTTGTTCAACTCTAATCCATACCTTTGCAACCCAAAATACCGGTTACCAAACTCAAGTATAAGAGAATATAAATTAAAAAATAAGATAACAAAGCAATGAAAAAAGGAATTCATCCTGACAACTATCGTCCTGTAGTATTCAAGGACATGTCAAACGAGGACGTATTTATCACTCGTTCAACTATCAATGCAAAAGAAACAATTGAGATTGACGGTGTTACTTATCCGTTGGTAAAGATCGAAATCTCAAGCTCTTCTCACCCGTTCTATACAGGTAAGGCCAAATTGGTCGATACTGCCGGACGTGTTGATAAGTTCATGAGCCGCTATGGTAACCGTAACAAGAAATAAAACCAATTGATAATTGGTTTAGATAACAAATAGAGAAAGGCTGTTCTGAAAAGGACGGTCTTTCTTTTTTATCAGGAGACTCCCATTAAAGAAAGCAACTTCCTTTTTATTTACAAAAGATATTCTTATTTTTGTGCGTAACTGATAATTGGAGTGAATCTATACCCTTATTTCATTGTCAATTGTCAATTATCAATTATATCAATTAAATAATGCCATGGCAAAAACGAAAGAACAATTACTAAACATCCTGGATCAGTTCCAGCTCACAGAAAAGGTAGTTTCCGCCGAACCATTCGGAAACGGACACATTAACGATACGCTGAAAGTAACAAACGAAAAAGGCGAAATCAAATACGTGCTGCAACGCATCAACCACCTGATCTTCACAAATGTGGATATGTTGCAGAACAATATCCAGATTGTTACTTCGCATATCCGTAAGAAACTGGAAGAAAAAGGTGAAAATGATATTGACCGCAAAGTCTTGACTTTCCTTCCGACAAAAGATAACAAACTGTATTATTTCGACGGAGACAACTATTGGCGTGTTTGCCTGTTCATCCCAAACAGCAAAAGCTACGAAGAGGTCACCCCGGAACTGTCTTACGAAGCAGGCAAGGCTTTCGGCGACTTCCAATCCATGCTGGCCGACATTCCGGAAGGCACACTGGGTGAAACCATCCCGAACTTCCATAATATGGAATTTCGTCTGGAGCAGTTCCACGATGCAGTAAAGAATAATGCAGCCGGCCGTCTGGACGAAGTGAAAGACTTGATCGAGGAAATTGAAAAACGCGCCGAAGCTATGTGTATCCAAGAACGTCTTTATCGCGAAGGCAAACTAAAAAAACGCACGAACCATTGCGACACAAAGGTCAACAATATGATGTTCGATACCGAAACCAACAAGGTCTTGTGCGTGATCGACCTCGACACGGTCATGCCGGGCTTCGTCCTTTCTGATATCGGCGACTTCATTCGCACAGGAGCCAATACTGGTGCCGAAGATGACGAAAACCTGGACAATGTCAATGTCAACATAGATATCTTTAAAGCTTACACACGCGGCTATATGGAGAAAGCCAAATCATTCCTGACTTCGATGGAAATCAAACTGCTCCCGTACGGCGGCCGCTTACTGACTTACATGCAGACAGTCCGTTTCCTAACCGATTACATCAACGGTGACACATACTACAAGATACGCAGTCCGAAGCACAACCTGATCCGCACGAAGGCTCAGTTCAAATTGCTCCAAAGCCTCGAAGCACATGCAGACGAGATGGATGCATTCATGAGCGAATGGCTGTAAGAACAGTGTAATAACTCTATTGGCGGTTGGCAACCAGGTAGTAAAATAATTACTGCGCGGTTGCCAACTGTCTTTTACCAGTTTTGCGTATCTTTGTGATTGACAGACAATGCCAAAGTAACATCATGACAAATATATTAAATAAAATAAACTCTTTGTTTCCTATCTCCGACGATACCGTTCAAGTATTGAAAGAGAACGTAACTTGCTGCCGCTTCCCTAAAAAGTATCAGCTGATAAAAGCAGACACATATTGCAAATCCGCCTTTTTCATCGAGAAGGGAATAACACGTTCCTTCTGGCTAGTAGACGGAGAGGAGGTTACGACATCGTTTGCCGGAGAAGGAAGCATTGTGTTCAGTATGGATGAACTGTATTACGGAAAGATAAGCGAAGAATACGTTGAAACGCTGGAAGAGGTGGAAGCCTACCGGATATCGCTGGCTACTCTGACACATCTTTTTGAAACTAACATCGAACTGTGCAACTGGGGAAGAATCATTCATCAAAACGAATACAGGCGTTTGCATCGCAGCCACAAAGACCATTTGACCTTGTCGGCAAGGGAACGATACGAAGCGTTCAAGGAACAATTTCCGGACGCATATCGGCGAGTGAACTTAGGATATATAGCTTCCTACCTGGGTATCAGACTTTCTACACTCAGCAGGCTCCGGGCAAACGGATAATCGAATTTGACATAGGACAAATTTTTTTATCCCCAAAAACGAATACTTTTGCCACATATTACAAATATCTAATTCAATATCAATGTCAGATACAACAATCTCTTCAGCCGCATTTGCGGATACCAAACCCCATTACGAACTTCTTGACGGACTGCGAGGGGTAGCAGCCTTACTAGTTGTCTTTTATCACATTTTCGAAGGTCTTTCGTTTGCTGCCGGAGGAACACCTATCACAACGATCAATCACGGCTACCTGGCCGTCGATTTTTTCTTCATCCTTTCAGGTTTTGTGATCGGTTACGCCTATGACGACCGTTTGGGAAAGACCATGACTACCGGTAACTTTTTCAAACGTCGCCTAATCCGTCTCCATCCGATGATTATCATGGGAGTGATATTGGGAGCGATCGCTTTCCTCATACAAGGCAGTGTCCAATGGGACGGTAAACATGTGGCAATCTCAGCAGTGATGCTATCCACGCTCTGTGCGATGTTTTTCATTCCCGCCCTACCCGGTGCGAGATATGAAGTACGCGGCAATGGCGAAATGTTCCCGCTCAACGGTCCAAGCTGGTCGCTCTTTTTCGAATATATTGGCAACATCCTTTACGCGGTTTTCATTCACCGCCTTTCCACTAAAGCCTTGACCGTACTCGTCGTTCTTTTGGGGACAGGGCTTGCCGGATTCACTCTATTCGATGTTTCGGGATATGACATGATCGGTGTAGGCTGGACGCTTGACGGCGTGAATTTCCTCGGAGGTTCTCTACGTATGCTCTTTCCTTTCTCGTTAGGAATGTTATTATCCCGCAAGTTTAAACCGTTCCAAATGAAAGGTGCTTTCTGGATTTGCTCGATCGTTCTACTGATCCTCTTCTGTGTGCCTTACATAAAAGTAGACACTGCTCCTATCAGCCTCAACGGACTATTCGAGGCAGCTTGTATCATCCTCATTTTCCCCGTCCTTGTCTGGCTTGGAGCCTCCGGCAAAACTACGGACAAACGTTCGACGCAAATATGTAAATTCTTAGGTGATATATCCTATCCACTCTACGCCGTCCACTACCCGATCATGTACCTATTCTATGCTTGGCTAATCGACAACGAACTCTATACCTTCGCAGAAATCTGGCCTATGGCAATAGTGGTCTACGCCGGCAGTATCGCCTTGGCTTACCTCTGCCTGAAACTTTACGACGAACCGGTAAGAAAGTGGTTAGGCAAAAAGTTGTTGAGAAAAAAATAAATTCCCTGAGGGTGTCAAATATCGGTATTCTGCGTCATCCGCGTCCGGTAATGTCAATTTGACACATCTTCCAAAACGTCAAACCGATGTCTCCGGTTATAATTACAGGACAAATGCAAGCCGATAAACTCCATCCATTAAGTAACATGCATGGAGTTTTATATGCACTGGCATGCATTTGCGAATAGACTGGCATGAAATTAAAAATGGATTGGCATGAAAAAGAAGTCGGATAACTGCCAGACAGATGGTTCATGCGAAAGAATGCTTCATTGAATACCGACCTTCACACACTGAGGCGATAGAAGGCCATATAATGCTCTTTCACCACTGCCGAAAACAGCATTTTAGCACTCGCTAAATATTCTTTTCCTTATTAACATACTATAATGCATTCTGCTTAGGAAATGACTTGCGGGCATAGGTTGAATCATAACCCATACCTCTTGTTCTTTTCCGTATTATACAAATCCCATCCCTCCGTATTTTCTCCATTATTTTTAGGAAACGGTTTCTAAAATACCACAATTACAATCAAAAGACAAAACGTTTTATTCCTGCCTCTTGTTACTTCTCAAACTATAAGAATAGTGGACAATCGCCAGAACATATCTAATGTGACTGACGAACTTTGTCACATATAAACCGAAATTTGTTATATGATATACCTATTGATTCTATTGGCCTTCACGATCTCTGCCCTGATGTCGATGATCATTATTCCGAGGATTTTGGTCGTCGCGCTGAAAAAGCGACTTTTCGACATTCCGGACAGTCGGAAGGTACATAAAGAAGCTATCCCGAGGCTGGGAGGATTGTCTTTCGCCCCGTCAATCCTGTTCTCCCTCTCATTTGTTTCCGCACTCTATTGCGCGGAATATATGCACAGACAGCAAATACCGCTATGGTTACTCACACATACTCTTTCAGAATTCTACCTGTTGGTCTGCGGGGTGATCTTGCTCTACCTCGCCGGGCTGAAAGACGATCTAGTGGGAATGCGTTATACAAAGAAGTTCATGGTACAGCTTGTGGCAGCCTTGCTCCTGCCATTGTCGGGACTATGGATCAACAATCTCTACGGGTTATTCGGAATACACGAACTGGCATCATGGATCGGTATTCCGCTTACTATCCTCGTAATTGTATTTATCACCAATGCCATCAACCTGATCGACGGAATCGACGGATTGGCTTCAGGGCTGACTGGCTCGGCATTACTCGTGCTTGGCAGTCTATTCTTGATTAACGGAATGTGGATATACGCCCTGCTGTCGTTCGCGACTCTTGGAGTGCTGGTGCCTTTCTTCTATTACAACGTCTTCGGACAGGCTGATCACGGGAGGAAAATATTCATGGGTGACACGGGGAGCTTGACATTGGGCTATATTCTGGTATTCCTCGCCATCCGCTATGCATCTTACAATCCGGATGTTGCACACTATTCCGCCGGTGCCATCGTGGTCGCCTTCTCGACACTGATCGTACCGATGTTCGATGTTGTGCGCGTAATGATCGTACGGGCACGCAGCCATCGGTCACTATTCAAACCGGACCGTAATCACATCCACCATAAGTTCCTCGATATGGGGATGAGCGCACACAAGGCGATGATCAGTATCGTCGTAATCGCCAGTCTATTCAGTAGTCTCAATATCTTACTCGTGTCGTTCGTGAATATCAATATCGTATTTGCCGGCGACATCGTGATCTGGGTGATATTAAGCATTTGGTTTGAAAAGGCCGGAAACAAAAAAGAATTTTTAAACGGAAAAGAGTGGGTTAAACGAATTTAGAAAAAATACAAATAATGAAAGCATGTTTTATGGGATTGGGCTATATCGGCCTACCTACAGCTATTATCACAGCCGGAAGCGGCATTCAAGTTATCGGAGTCGACGTAAATCCGAAAGTAGTGGAAATGACAAACCGAGGTATTATCCATATTGTGGAACCTGGATTACAGGAGTTGTGTTCGAAAGTCATGGAATTCGGTAAGCTGAAAGCATCGGATGTTCCGGAAGAAAGCGATGTATACCTGATCGTCGTACCAACTCCGTTCAAAGGAAATCATGAACCGGACATTTCATATGTCGAAGCCGCTACACGTATGGTCGCACCTTTTCTTAAGAAAGGGGACCTTTTCGTCATTGAATCGACTTCACCTGTCGGGACCACCGAAAAGATGGCAAATCTGCTCTACGCTTTGCGTCCGGAACTGGAAGGAAAAATATATATCGCTTATTGTCCGGAGCGCGTTTTACCAGGCAATGTCATCTACGAACTGATGCAGAACGACCGGGTCATCGGAGGAATCAACTCCGAATCAACTGAAAAGGCGATACAATTCTATCGCCACTTCGTCAGAGGGACACTCCACCGGACAAACGCTCGGACAGCGGAGATGTGCAAACTGACGGAAAATTCGTCACGTGACGTCCAAATAGCTTTTGCCAACGAACTGTCGCTGATCTGCGACAAGGCAGGTATCAACGTTTGGGAACTGATCGAACTCGCCAACAAACATCCGCGTGTCAACATTCTGCAACCAGGTTCGGGCGTGGGAGGACATTGCATCGCCGTAGATCCTTATTTCCTGACATCCGAATTTCCCTACGAGTCGCAACTTATCTCGAAAGCACGCGAAATCAATAATTACAAAGCATTCTGGTGCGCCGAAAAAATCGAAAACGCCATCCTCCGCTTCTTCCTTGAGCATCATCGTAAACCAGTAGTAGCTCTGATGGGCCTTTCTTTTAAGCCTGATATCGACGACTTGCGCGAATCACCAGCCAAATACATCACCTCGAAAGTTCTCCAACGTTCAGCCGATACCGACATCCTAATCGTCGAACCCAACGTTCACGAACATCCAGTCTTCAAACTGACCGACTACAAATCCGCCTACACCCGCGCCGACATCGTCGCCTTCCTCGTCTCCCACAAAGAATTCAAAACATTACCTCACAACGAAGAAAAAGTGATATTGGATTTTTGCGGGGTGTTTAAGAAATTATAGAATAAAAAGTATGTCTCACAATACGAACAAACGGATAGCTCAAAATACATTATTCTTATATTTCAGGACACTAGTCATCCTATTAGTATCACTTTACACATCCAGAGTCGTTTTAAATGTTTTGGGAATTGATGATTATGGCATATACAACGTAGTAGGTGGCATTGTATTAATGTTCCAGTTTCTAAATGTGGGAATGATTGATGTTTCTCAACGGTTTCTCACCTACGAATTAGGGAAAAATGATGGACAACAACTGCAAAAAGTTTTTTCCACATCTCTTATCATTCACCTGATTATTATTTTTTTCCTACTTATATTAGCAGAAACAGTAGGTCTATGGTTTCTCAATCATAAAATGAATATACCAACTTCAAGAATAATTGCTGCAAATTGGGTGTTCCAATTCTCAATCCTGACATTCATTATTAAAATATTCAGCGTTCCCTATAATGCCAGTATAGTAGCCCATGAACATATGAAAGTATATGCCTATGTAAGTATACTTGAAGTTATATTACAATTAGCGATTGTTTTTTTGTTGAAGGGCTCAGCGTCAGATAAACTAATTTTATATGCAATCTTAATGTCTTTCGTCACTTTATTGATAAGCATCATGTATACTTTATATTGCAAAAAGTATTTTAAAGAATGTAAGTTTCGAAATGACATAGATAAACAATTACTACATAAAATGTTAAGCTTTGCCGGATGGAGCTTTTTAGGTAACATCGGATATTCACTCAAAATGCAAGGAATAAATATACTAATCAATCTATTTTTCGGACCTGCAGTAAACGCTGCACGTGGTGTAGCCTATCAAGTAAATGCCGGAATTTATAATTTTGTATCAAACTTCCAAATTGCAATGAAACCGCAAATAACTAAACGATATGCAATGGGAGATACAAATTCAATGATGGTATTAGTACATAATAGTTCCCGTTATTCATTTTTCCTCTTACTGTATTTAACATTACCTGTACTTATCAAAACTCCTTATATATTACATCTTTGGCTAGGTATTGTACCAGAATATACTGTCATGTTTTTACGATTGGTATTGATTGTAACTTTAATAAACAGTATAACTGGACCTGTAGCCACTGCTATACAAGCAAAAGGAAAAATAAAACTATTTCAAACCATAATTTTAGGGATTACATTGCTGGATATACCAATATCCTATATTGTATTAAAATCCGGATATCCACCTTATACAGTCATGTATATATCTATCCTGACAGAACTCATTGCTTTAATAGCACGAATATGGATACTTAATGCATTAATACCTATGCATATTTCCAACTTCATCATAGAAGTGATTGGTCGAAGTCTCTTAGTCTTCATACTTGCAGCTATTATTCCGACAGGGCTGTCCCAATATATTCCTGACACATTCACCGGATTTATACTTATATGTATTATTACTGTAAGTTCAACCACCATCGTACTATTGACAGTCGGACTAAAGACGGCTGAGCGTTCTCTTATTTACAAAAAAGCAATTCGTACCATTCAAACTACAAAATCATAACAATGTGTTCAAAGGCCTTATTTTTACGTAAAAAGTCGACAGGACTTAACAGTATAGAAGAACTGGCATATTCGCTTGCATCCCGAATATCAGGATTAAAAGTTATTACTTTGCCTGAACACGGAAATACCTGGAAAGGAATCATTCGAAATATTAGGTTCGCTCAAAAACACCAAGGAGATATCAATCACATTTTTTCACCTGAAATAGCTTATATCTCTCTATTTTTAAAAGGTAATGTAATTCTCACTTGGCATGATACAGGAACTCTATTACAATCATCATCTTTCCTAAAGCGATTTATTAGAAAATGGTTCTGGTTCATTCTGCCTAATCATTTTGCCAAACATATCACCTGTATTTCCCAATATACAGCGAATGAAATCAAACAGATAACTCCAAGAGTAAAAAATAAAATCAGCATTGTCTATAATCCCTATAATGAAGTTATTCATTTTCACCCAAAAGAATTCCGAAAAGAAAATCCTCATATCCTCCATATTGGAACAGGCATGCGCAAAAATCTGCTACGCACAATAAAAGCATTACGCAATATACCCTGTACACTAATCATTGTAGGGATTTTAAAACAAGAACATATAGAGCAATTAAAAAAGAATCATATCCAATATAAAAATTATTTGGATATTCCCTTTCAAAATATCATTAGATTATACCAAGAATGTGACATCGTCAGTTTTCCTTCTTTATATGAAGGTTTTGGAATGCCTATAATAGAGGCCAATGCTACTGGAAGAGTTTTACTAACCAGTAAAATAACTTCTATCCCAGAAATAGCAGCAAATACAGCTCACTATATCAATCCTTATGATGTAAGCTCCATTAGAAAAGGATTTCAAAAACTTATCTCAGATGATAAATATAGGGAAAAATTAATTTTACGAGGCATTGCAAATGCCAAGAGGTTTACAATTAAACACATAACGGAAGAATATGAAAACATTTACAATAGCTAAGCCTATCTCCATAAGCATAGACAACTTCTATATACAAGTACTTCCTTTTATATTATTTTTCATTTCTATTTTTTTTGACTCAGCAAATGGATACATCCAGGAATTTAAAGGAGTGCATTTACCAATCGGAATAGCTTTTAGAGGATTCATATTATGCCTAACTATGAAGTTTTTACTAAAAAATTTAAGCACATTATTAACTCTCTTATTTTGGATTATTACAATCCTAATTTCAATGGCATTTGCTATTTGGTCTTTTACAGGAAAATATATAGATGCAGCAATGGACATAGACTATCTATTCAAGTTTGTCTACACCTTCTGCATCCTTTTTTATTTTTATTATTACCGTAAAATATTCAGCCTTGAGAAATTAATCAGACTTGTTGTTTATACAACTTCACTTATAGGTGCAATTAATATATTCTCTATGATTACACAAACCGGGATTCTTTCATACAGTGATAAATTTGGATTCGGATACTCTGGATATTACGCAGACGGCAATGCATTGGGAGTATATATGGTTCTAGCTGTATTACTTTGTATTTGGTATTCCTTTTACAAACGGAATGTATTTTATTTTTTACTGACATTTATTGCATCAGTCGGAACAATTCTTATCGGTTCTCGTGTCGGTATTATTGGAATTCTGACAGATTGGGGACTTTTCTTAGGCTATTTCTTTTTTTTCAAAGACAGCCTTATTCGGCTCCGATGGCAAACCCGGATACTTATAATATTTTGTATGTCAATCGCTATCGTATATTCTGCTATCATAACATATGAAACTATTATTCAATATGATAATTTTACACTTGAACGCTTTTCAGCTAATTCGTTAGTATCATCAAGAGAGCAATTGATCAATACCGGTAAACAAGTTATTTCTGAATTCAACTTAACAGAGGTTCTTTTGGGTAAGGGTATTTCAGGAGGACGATTTGCTGTAGCAAGCATATACGACCCAGAAGAAAAAGTAAAAAATATAGAATCTGATTTTTACGATATCATATTATCCTTCGGATTTGTTCTGGGAGGGCTTATCATCCTTGCACAACTTTTTTTAGTATTCCAGTTCATCCGACCTTTTTTTATAAAAAGAAGTCGGAATTCTTTATCATTTATAACAAGTATAGGAAGTATACTATGGTTAGGAATCGCCTATACAGCAGGACATGCTTTTTTTTCAACTCAATTAGCTCCACTGTTAGGAGTTTACTGGGTAATTAGTAATCATCTTTATTTTAATCATGATATCCAATAAAAGTAAAAATATCCTAACTATAGGAACTGACACAAACGGCAAAGGAGGGATTGCAATCCTCATACAATCTTATTCAAAGATGTTCAAGAAATTTAATTTCATTGCTTCACATCAAGAAGGAAATCTGTTTAAGAAAACAGCATTAAGCATATCTGCCTTATTACGATGTTGCTATTATTGTATATTCAAGCCAATCCGAATTGTGCATATACATACAGCATCATTTACTGATTTTTATCGTCAATCGATTTATGTATTTTGTGCTAAAGTTTTCAGAAAAAAAGTCATTTTACATATACATGGAGCAAAATTTGAACAATTCTACGAGAATCACCGATCTTTTGTTCGATTTGTCTGCCATAAAGCAGATGTATTGGTGACTGTTTCTAATTATTTTATCGATTATTTAAAAGAACAAAAACTCAATAATAATATTTTTCTCCTTCCCAATGTCACCTATAAGCCCAGTGTTGGTCCCATTAAAAAGAACGACCAAAAGCTCCATCTTCTTTTCATTGGAGCCATAGATAGTAGAAAAGGAATATTTGATGTATTAGAATGTTTTGCGAAAAACAAAGAAATGTTGCAAAACAAAATTATCTACCATATTGGAGGTACAGGAGATACAAAAACTATGAATGAATTCATACAGCAACATCAACTTTCTTCTTTTATCAAATACCATGGATGGGTAGACAATGAAAGAAAAGAAAAATTATTCCGAACTGCTGACATATTTGTCCATCCTTCTATTTTTGAATCATTTGGTATATCCATTCTTGAAGCCATGTCCTACCAACTGCCCATAATTGCAACACCAGTTGGAGGTATTACAGATCTTGTTGAAAACAATGTTAACGGTATTCTTATTGAACCTGGAAATAAGAAACAACTTTACGAAGCAATCCTATTTTTAATCGATCATCCAGAATATCTTTCAGAAATGGGACATCAATCTGGAAAGAAAGCAGAAAAATTCTATCCTCCAGCAATAGAAAAACAATTGGATCATCTATATCAATCATTAGAAAAATAGAACTACATTTTTCTAAATTCAATCTATAATTCAACATATATTAATCAATAAAAATTCATATGAATATTTTTATCAAGTCAGTTCTTATAAAAGCTGCAACTCCATTCTCCCCTTTATTAAAGAAATTTCCCAATATAATTTGGAAGATCAGATATTGTAAAGATTATAAAAAGTTCCCCAATTTAAAGAAGCCACAGTCATTTATGGAAAAAATTCTATGGCTATCACTTTATTCTGACACTTCTATGTGGAGTAAATTAGCCGACAAATACAGAGTAAGAGAATATGTGATTGATAGATGCGGAGAACAATATGTAAACAAAATTTATGGTATATACAATTCAGCTATAGAAATCGACTATAGCCTATTGCCTAAATCCTTTGTATTAAAAACGACAAATAGCTGTGCAACAAATATTATAGTAAAGGATAAAAATATCCTAAATATAAAAGAGACAAATCATAAATTAAATAAATGGTTAAAATTTCCATATGGAGAATTAACCGGACAATTGCATTATACACAGATAGAACCTCTTATTATTGCAGAAAAATTTATGGAGCAGACAAAAAAAAGCGAACAATCACTCATCGATTACAAATTTTTTTGCTTTAATGGAGTTCCTAAATATGTCGTTATTTATTCAGACAGGGAAGAAAACACACATAATTATTCGGTTATGGTTTATGACATGGATTGGAATGCCTATCCTGAATTTGTAAATTCTCGCTGTCCGATATCAGATATAATTCCTCGTCCAAGCGCATTAGAAGAAATGATATCAATTGCTTCACGTTTATCTGAACCCTTTCCTTTCGTTAGAGTAGATTTATATCTTATCAACGGATCCCCTATCTTTGGAGAAATGACTTTTACTCCAGACGTCATCAGTAATATTACCCCAGAACTGACAGATCAAATGAGTAAATGGATTGACATCACCAGTTTAAAACAGCAACTATGATAGTAAAAATCAGAGAAATAATCAGAGACTGTATCACCTTCGGGATGCATTTTATTTATACACGAATCTATCAAATGAATATTGATAAAAGCGCAAAACTCTCATTTGGTGCCAAACTCGATAAAAGTAATCCCAAAGGAGTACACATTGGAGAAGAAAGCTTCATTGCATCTGGAGCTGTTATTTTAGCTCATGACTTTTCCAAACCTGCTAAAGCCGACACCTACATTGGTAAACGTTGCTTTATTGGCGTAAATGCGATCATCATGTGTGGAGTAAAAGTTAACGATAACGTAATTGTCGGAAGCGGATCTGTCGTTACAAAAGATATACCTGCCAACTGCATCGTAGCCGGTAATCCTGCCAGAATAATCAAAGAAGGTATTCAGACCAAAAAATTCGGACAATTAATGCAACAATCATGAACGACAACAGAATACAACTAAACGGAATAAAAGTCCACCCCTTTCCCTCAGATTCCAGTTTGCTGGAATATGTGGAGGAACATAAAGGGATATTAGTAGCGATAAATGCGGAGAAGATACTGCATGCGAACGAGCAAATACAAAATATTGTGAACAGGAATATTGGATATTGCGATGGCATAGGAGCAGTTATGGCAGTGCGGCAGCACGGAGCCGTGGATGCCGTCAAGATCGCGGGATGCGAACTGTGGTTGAAGATTATAACAGCTCTGTATCAAAAAGAAAAAACCTTCTACTTGGTCGGGAGTAAACAGCCCGTAATAGAGAAGACCATCTCCCGATTGAAAGAAGACTTTCCCGGAATACAGATAACGGGGTACCGTAACGGATACATACAAACAGAGACAGAACAGGAAGAACTGATCGAAGACATCAAGACAAAACAGCCGGATGTCATATTCGTTGCAATGGGATCACCCAAACAAGAGTTATTGATGGAAAAAATGTATCAGGCACATCCCGCAATTTACCAAGGATTAGGAGGAAGTTTCGACGTCTATACAGGGAACGTGAAACGAGCACCCGAATGGTGGATAAAGCACAATCTCGAATTTGCATACCGCCTATTGAAACAACCTTCGCGCATCAAACGACAAATACATTTAATCAAATTCTTGATACTGGTCAAGACTGGAAAAATCTAAACAGAAACAACATGAAGAAAATAATGCTCGTCTTCGGAACCCGTCCTGAAGCAATTAAAATGGCACCATTAGTAAAAGCTTTCCAACAGAAAAAAAATAAATTTGAAACCATCGTCTGTGTTACCGGACAACACAGGAAAATGCTGGACCAAGTCCTAAAGCTTTTTAATATCCGACCCGATTACGATCTCAACATAATGAGGCAAGGACAGGACCTATACGATATAACAGCCCGGGTACTGACAGGAATGAGAGGAGTTCTGCAGGAAGCGAAACCAGATATCGTCCTGGTCCATGGAGATACCACAACTTCGACAGCTTCAGCACTCGCGGCCTTCTACCAACAAATACCGGTCGGTCATGTAGAAGCAGGGTTACGCACGCACAACATCTACAGTCCTTGGCCGGAAGAAATGAATACCCTACTTAAGCAACTTGACACCGAACTGATGTCTGCAGGTTATGAAACAACTCCACTTGCCGAACAAAACAGCCGCAAACTGGTTTTAATAACAGGTCATCGCCGGGAAAACTTCGGCGATGGATTTATCCAAATATGCCGGGCAATAAAGACTCTGGCAGAGCAGTATGCGGAGGTAGACTTTGTCTACCCTATGCACTTGAACCCAAATGTAAGGAAGCCCATTCACGAAATATTCGGAAATGCTTATCTCCCTAACCTGTTCTTTATAGAGCCTTTGGAGTATCTTCCTTTCGTCTATCTAATGGAGAAGTCGACACTTGTCCTAACCGATAGCGGAGGCATACAAGAAGAGGCTCCGGGTTTGGGAAAACCGGTGCTTGTCATGCGTGACACAACAGAACGGCCGGAAGCACTTGACGCAGGAACAGTGAAGTTAGTAGGAACAGATTACGCCCGGATTGTAACTGAAGTGTCCCACTTACTGGATGACAATACCTATTATAACCGTATGAGCCAAGCAGTAAACCCCTATGGAGACGGAACTGCAAGCCAACGAATCGTTCAAACAATAGAAAAAGTAATATGAAAAATCTTGACAAAAAACAAGCTGTATTATGCCATCGAAAGCCGTTAGGTCGTCAAAGGACAAGACAACGGTATCTGCCACAATGTATCATTGGATTCCTGCTCCTGCTAATATCAATTGCCATACAGGCACAAATCCCACAGGAATTAATTGATAAAGCCCGTGCTGCCGGGATGACAGAGGAACAAATACAAAGAGAAATAGCCAAACACAGGACAGAACAAACCGGTATCAACCAAATCATTAAGCCTGCTACAGAAAATACCGTATCCGACCGTTCCCATCCTACTCAGCAAGCACTACTCCCACTGACGGAGCAACGCGACGAACATAAACCGAAGCAGCCTTTGGAAAATATTGTTTTTGGGCGTGAGATCTTTTCCGATAAGAATTTGACATTCGAACCGGATCTGAATATGCCGACGCCTAAAAATTATGTTCTATCAGCAGGAGACGAGTTGCTGATCAATGTATGGGGAGATTCGGAACTGAACTTGAAACTCAGTATTTCTCCCGACGGAACGATCTTGATCCCCAATGTCGGTCCCGTATCCCTAAGCGGACTGACTATCGAGGCGGCAGAGAATCGCATCCGGCAGGAATTGGGTAAAATCATGGCAACGCTTGACGGCAGTCAACCTAACACATTCGTTTCTGTCGGACTGGGGCAAATTCGCAGCATTAAAGTCAATATTGTCGGCGAAGCCGTCGCACCCGGGACCTATACACTCTCATCTCTCGCCACGCTTTTCAACGCCCTTTATGCAGCAGGAGGAGTAAACGATATCGGATCACTGAGAAACATAAAAGTATACCGGAACAGCAAAGAGATCGCCAGCCTCGATGTATACGACTATCTGCTGAATGGTAAATATGAAACGAATATACGTCTGGAAGACAACGACATGATCATTATCGGTCCCTACGAACAGCTTGTCACCGCCGGTGGTAAAGTGAAAAGAGACCGTACATACGAACTTCGACGAGGAGAGACACTTGCCGACCTGCTCGACATGGCAGGTGGTTTTACAGGAGATGCCTACACTGGCAGTATACGAGTGAAACGCAAAGCCGGCGACCGCTACAAGATTGCCACAGTTAACGAAGAACAATTCCAAACATTTGTGCTGCAAGACGGCGATTCGCTGATGGTGGATTCAGTCATCCCCTACTACGATAACCGAATTATCATTTCCGGTGCAGTCTGGCGTCCTGGCGAATATGAGTTGAGTCCGGACGTACATACTGTCAAACAATTGATAGAACAGGCTTCGGGACTTAAAGGAGACGAATTTGTAGGACGCGCACAGATCACAAGGCTCAACCCAGACTTCACCAGTTCGGTTATCGCCATCAATATTGTAGACATTTTGAACGGGAAGGTTCCTGACATCGAACTACAGAAGGAGGACCAACTATATATCCCTTCCCTGTTTGACCTCCATGAACCTTATACCGTCAAAGTGAGCGGAGCAGTCAACGCTCCCGATACCGTATTGCCCTTCCGCAAGAATCTGACAGTAGAGGATGTTATCGTCCTCGCCGGCGGCCTGCGCGAAGCAGCCTCAATCATCAACGTAGAAGTGGCACGACGGCTCAAAGATCCGTCCGCCACCCGGAGCAGTAACCAGACAGCCGAGACATTTAACTTCACCCTCGACGAAGGACTGGCAGTAACCTCCGGCGATACGCTTTTCACCCTCGAACCATTCGACGAAGTATTCGTCCGTTTCTCACCTGGTTACCAAAAGCAACAAGTAGTGAAAGTCGGAGGCGAGATTACTTTTGCCGGCAACTATACTTTAAAGAAAAAGAATACGCGTTTAAGCGAACTGATTGCACAATCGGGCGGCATCACTCCAGACGCCTATGTGCGGGGAGCCAGTCTAAAACGTAAACTGACGACAGATGAGTTGCGCCAAATCGAAACTCTCTTACAATTGAGTAACAATAGCAAGCAAAGTCGTGACTCGATCTCCGTTTCGCTTGCCAACCTGAAGGAGTATCCCGTAGGCATCGACCTACAAAAAGCGCTCGCCCATCCGGGAAGTGCCGACGACCTAGTGTTACGCGACGGAGATGTGCTTTACATCCCCCAACAGCAAAGTACGGTGAAGGTGAGCGGTTCCGTTACCTATCCTAACAGTGTGACCTATACAAAAGGAATGGACGTCCGTGACTGTCTCTCACAGGCTGGCGGCTACAACGACATTGCCCGCAAATATCCCATCGTTATCTACATGAACGGAAAAGTGGCGACCACACAACGTAAAATGATTTTCTTCAAACGTTACCCCAAAGTCGAGCCTGGCTGCGAAATCGTAGTCCCCGCCAAGACACAACGCGACCGCCGAGCAAGCCTGGCAGAAATCATGAGTGTCGGCAGTTCCGTCACCTCAATGGCAGCAATGATAACATCAATGATCAATCTTTTAAAGTAAATAAATGGACAAAAACAATCATACCCCATCGTCTCCACAATCGGAGATCGATTTGATCGCCCTCTCCGGCTACCTGTGGAAAAAACGACGTTTCTTCATAAAATGCTGCGGAATTGCAACAGTGGCGGGACTCATCATTGCTTTCAGCATACCCAAAGAATTCACCACAACGGTGAAACTGGCTCCCGAAACCACCGATGCCACAAGCAAGATGAGCAACCTCGGCGGACTGGCAGCCATGGCAGGAATAGACCTCGGTTCAGCCTCCGGCCAGGATGCTTTGTCACCCAACCTCTATCCTGATATTGTGCACAGTACACCTTTTCTGTTGGAGCTCTTTCCCGAAAAGGTAACCGACAAGGAGAAAAAGTACACGACTACTCTATATGATTACATAGCCGGCCATCAGCGCTTCGCTTGGTGGAGCATCCTTATGAAAGCGCCCCTAAAAGGAATAGCAGCCCTCCGTTCGTTCTTCTCCGGTAACGAAGAGAACGATGGAGATCTCAATCCCTTCCAACTCACCCACAAGCAAGAGGATGTACTGAAAAACCTACGCCAGCGCATCACCGTCTATGTCGATAAAAAAACACAAGTCGTTACTCTCGGTGTCAGCATGCAAGACCCGCTGATCTCAGCAGACGTGGCGCACAGTATCGTGATAAAGTTACAGACCTATATCACACATTACCGGACGCAGAAAGCAAAGAAAGATCTGGAATTTACAGAAAAAGTGCTAAAAGAATCCCGCAGTGCCTATTACAAAGCACAGCAGGCTTATGCAGCTTTTGAAGACGGTAACAAGAACATTATCTCCGCCAGTTACCGCACCGAGCAAGAGCGTTTACGCAACGAAATGACTCTTACGTTCAATGTATATAACACGTTAGCGCAAAAGCTCGAACAGGATAAACTCCGAGTACAGGAACAGACACCGGTCTACACCATTATCGAACCGGCAACTGTTCCTCTCAAAGCTTCCTCTCCCAAGAAATTACTGATTTTGGTAGCATTCATCTTCCTCGCTTTCATCGGGGGATGCGGATATCTGATCATCAAGGAATATGCAATCCCTCCGTCGCCGAGATCTGAAACGTAATCCGAAAATCGCAATCCAGAATCCGGATTGCGATTTTCGGATTACGATCTACTCACCTGCAATCCCTTATCCGACAAGCTCATTTCGACAAAACGGGCATTGTCATTCTGCGGATCTGCCGTGAGAAGGCGGCGGATCTGCAAAGAGGCTTCCGGGTCTTTGGCTACGATATAAAGATAGCCACCTCCGCCAGCACCAGGAAGTTTATAGCCTAATGCATAATCCTTGATGCGAGAAATGAGCCGTTCCACAGCAGGCGGATTTGTCCCGGCATCAAGTGCCTTGTTTTGTTCCCAACTCTTACCGACCAATCGCCCGTATGAAGCGAAATCACCCCTAAGGATTGCCTCGTACATATCCAATGCATGCACTTTCATTTCAGAAAGCAGACGAAGATGGGAACCACTGTTCAAGAACATTCCACGTACGATTTCAGCAAGAATATCCTTCGCCGTACGGGTAATTCCCGTGTAGTAAAGCAAGTGGCAGACACGATACTCCGGTTCGGTAAAAAGATATTCCGGAAGCCAGCGCACCGACGGATTCTGGTGGAAACCCTCACCCGTCTGCAATAGTTTCAATCCATGTAACACCCCTCCATACTGATCTTGCCAGCCTCCTCCGGTCGTGAGCAACTGCTCAAGGATCAGCGTCCGGTTACCAATCTCGTTCTTATCCCACGCCAAGCCACAAAAATCCGACAATGCACCCAATACCGTAGCCGCAAGAATCGAACTGGTTCCCAGGCCAGAACCGGCAGGAATCGCAGCCAACAACGTCACTTCCAACCCGCATCCGAATGCTTTCAGTTGCTCTTCCAACGAAACATAGCAGCCTGCTGAGAATTCGGGTATAAACCCGGCCAAAGCCAACGCCGCTTTCGGGATGGAGAAAGGAGAGCCGACCTTGTTGAAATCACGCAGTTCGTCCCAAGTCGAAATGCACTCCATCGCCCCGATATCGATGGAACGAAGAATGATACGAAACTCACGAGTCGGTTTCACATAAACCTGCAAAGGTGGTTGACCGTTCAACTCGATCGCCACGTTCACGACATTACCACCGGCATACATGCAGTAAGGGGGGGTATCCGTCCATCCTCCAGCCAAGTCGATACGCACGGGACTGCGCCCCCAAACAATCTGATCGCGATAGACATTAAGACGAGGCATCTGTTTCTCATCAGCAATCGTATTGATCAAACCTTCACGCAACAACGAGAATGCCTGCTGCTGTTCCACCATGCCCCGTTCATCTCCTGAAAGTTGCAGCACACAGGCACGAAACATATGGTCATGCACACGCTTCATCAGCGGAGCATCCGCTGGTAAACCCTTAGGCAACATAATTCCTCCGGCAACAAATTCGGAGGCAGCATCCGCCAGATCCAACTGATAGAAAATACTTTTGTCATGATTGGCAGCAAGCATCGACCAGTTTTTCTTCCTGAACGCTTCGCGCTGGGCAAACAGGCGGCGGAGATTTGCACAATCAGAAAGCCTGTTTGCAGACATCTTTTCAGTTACTTCCCACACCTTGCGTCCTTCATCCAGATAAGGTTCAGATACCATCCAACGTAACACAGCCCCCAACTCGTCCATACTCCGGCAGACAGGGAATAAGGCCGCATTCTGTATGTCGGCACAGACCGGCAAATTGATACCCCGCTCCGCAGACCATTCCACTATGGGACGCCCCATAAAAAGAGTAGATTCATTCGCCGTATTTCCTTTGAAAGTATCATTGAAACCATACGGGCGTGCCACCCATCCTTCATCACCGACAGGCACGACATCAATGCACACACCGGAAGGAACGTGTAACTCCCAATCGTTCACCGGAACACCCGTAATCACATGCCGATCGGCAAGCGTCCATCGTTTCCCGACAAAACTGTTTTCGACCCACAGTTCTGAATTATCAGAGGTCAGCGAACAAAAAACTTCGGCATTCTGAACAAACATGGCAGGATGTGGTTTCACCTTACGCTGCATGATCGCCCGCTGGTCACGCACAAGATTCTGCACCGACAACGTCGAAGAAATCAGCTCCCGGCTTGTACCATAATGATAGAACTCACCACCCGGCAAAGGCAAGATAGCGACAGTCAACGCATTCAGTTCTTCGTCAGTTATACGTGGATGCCCCCCAAGAGCAAGACCAAACTCAGAATACAGGTCATATTCCTTCATCTGTTTCCCATCCGATTCGTAGGAATGCTTCATCAGGAGTTCCACCGCCCGGTCACTGAGCAGCCAGACACCTATATCCATCAGGAAGAGATGCGTCCCCGCCAGCCGTCCCAACTCATCGAGAGTGGGTTTTTGAAGCATGAAATCGAGCTGGTCAGGAGATTTGCGGTCCGACACGAAGACCCCGTGGCGAGTGGCGAGTGCAGGATCCACCCACAAACCATAACAGACAACATCAGCCTCAGGAATCTCTTGCAACGGCTCGCTGTTACGCAGATAAACATCGCCACTGGCAATCAGCGTATGCAGCGAATCCGGCGCCTTGCGCATGATCTCCTCATACAACGGAAGTTGAAGCGAAAGGAGGTTCTGAGATAATTTCTGTCCCCTCGCCCACCGGAACACCGGAATCGGTGTCAATATCTTGCCCGAAGGTGCATATCCCGGTAAACGTCGGCTCTGCCCTCCGGCATGCAATAAAATCCGCTTTTCACGCGCCAGCCATTCTCCTGTCGACAACGTTCCAGCAGTATCGTCATCCCGGCGGCAAGCCTCAAGTAACCAAGTTGTTCCTCCACCCGATCCCAGACGGGCACCTATAGGATCAGACGTACAAAACCAGTCTGCCGGATCGGCATTAGCTATCTCGTGAAAACTGCCAACCAAGTTAGGCGGCAGCGACAATAATTTCTTCATATCCTACTATTCTTTCCGGCAAATGTACTCCTTTCCCCTTTCACTGCGTAAAATTTAATTTAATTTTTACTTTCAGAGGCTGTTTCGTTTAAATTATTATATCCACCTTTGTAGAGGGAATGCACTCTTATAATCACACGACAATAAAAAAAGTTGGTAAATACTAATCCCCTCCTTCATTTCTATTTCTGAAGTATCTTTAGTTATTCATTTAATATTCAGATAGTATGATATACGGTTATGTAAGAGTCAGTACGGATAAACAAAGTACTGAAAATCAACGCTTCGAGATTGAAAACTATTCAAAAGCGAAAGGTTTCCGTATCGAACGTTGGGTAGACGAAACAATCAGCGGAACAACAAGTGTATCGGATCGCCAACTTGGCAGATTATTAAAACAAATTCGTAAAGGAGACACGCTTGTAACAACAGAACTATCAAGGCTTGGACGTAATTTGATGCAAGTCATGAGTTTCCTTCACCAATGTATGGAACGGGATATTATCGTCCTTACAGTCAAAGAACGCTATGAATTAGGGAATAATATCAATAGTAAAATTCTGGCCTTCGCCTTTAGCCTAAGTGCAGAAATCGAACGCAATCTGATTTCACAACGTACCCGCGAAGCACTTGCGCGTAAAAAAGCGGAAGGCACGAAACTCGGTCGTCCGAAAGGCAAAAAGACCATGCAAGTCAGGTTGTCCGGAAAAGAAAATGTCATCAAGAAAATGATCAATGAGAAATGCTCGATGAACGAAATCGCCGAAAAATTCGGAGTAAACCGCCAGACTCTGCGTGATTTCCTGCGGAACACATTCCCGGACTGGAGGAAATATAGATATATTAAGTAATCGGACCTTCATGGCCTTAATTGTCTGAATGTTAATCTATGTAACCTTAATAAATTGTTTTTGAGGTAATTTATTATCAGTCAATACGGCATGCCCGACGGGGCAAGATGATCTGCATACTAAATAATCCAATACCTCTGCACGCTGTACCACCAGCGTGCGGCAGGTTTTGTATGCTTTATTCTTTCCTCCGATAAAGTGAATATTTCCCTTTTCACCCAATTACGAGTTGCACATTTCCTTTCTAGCTCCCTTTATTTCAAAATCTTTATTGAATATTATACTACAAATTAGCTCCAGAAAAATAATTGTTTTACCTTTGACAGATACGTCGAATCTTATAAACAAGCAGTAGGGGGAAAACACATGTTGCCTTGAAATTGAAGAAACGATGGGTTTTGAAACGTAAAAGAGCCGGAATGTATGGGGAATTCCTACACTTCCGGCTCTGATATTTTAGAACTTTTGTCCTATTCCTCTCGAACCAGACAAAACAACCTATTACTAATCTAAAAATCTAATACCATGAAAAAACACACTACGCTTATATAACCGGAGCATGTGGCAAAAAGTTCACTACGGTCCAATAATTGACAAAGAAATCCGTTCCGGTTGTTTAATTCCCGAATAGCCGTTATATTTGTACCTTGGTTTGAAATAAAAATACAGACATTATAAAACATATAAATATATGCATAACTGGTTTGAATGCAAAGTCTCCTTCGAGAAGATCATGGAGAATGGAGCACAAAAGAAAGTGACGGAACCCTATTTGGTCGACGCCCTGTCGTTCACGGAAGCGGAAGCCCGCATCATCGAAGAAATCCGCCCCTTCGTATCCGGGGAATTTACTGTAACAGACATCAAACGCGCCCGTTTGTCAGAATTGTTCTTCAACGAAAATGGCGACCGTTTCTATAAGATCAAGGTTTACTTCATCACCCTCGATGAAAAAAGCGGAGCCGAAAAGAAAACAGCTGCACAGATGCTGGCACAGGCGTCTAACCTGAAAGATGCCATCGCCGTATTGGAAGACGGAATGAAGGGAACGCTTGCCGACTATACCATCGCCTCCGTTACAGAAACCCAACTGATGGATGTCTTTCCTTTTGACGCCAACAGTGTCCCTGCGGAAAAGAAATCAGAGGAAGAACTGATTGCCGAACAGAAAAAACAGGCGGAAACAAGAGAAGCATGAACATCACTGAAAATATAACAAGACTGAAAGCATCGCTGCCGGCAGGTGTCACGTTGGTAGCGGTCTCCAAGTTCCATCCCGTCGAGGCATTGCAGGAAGCCTACAATGCGGGACAACGTGTATTTGGTGAAAGCAGGGCCCAAGAATTGACAGCTAAACAAAAAGTATTGCCCAGTGACATCGAATGGCATTTTATCGGCCCATTGCAAAGCAACAAGGTAAAAGACATTGCCCCGTTCATCCACACGATACACAGTATCGACTCGTTAAAACTTTTGCAGGAAGTCAACAAGCAAGCGGCTAAACATGATCGTATCATCCGTGTCCTGTTGGAGATACATATCGCGCAAGAAGAAGCCAAGCACGGCTTCAGTCCTGACGAATGCCGTGAACTGCTATACAATCTGTTGCCCGAAGCCCTTCCCTACATCCGGATATGCGGACTGATGGGGATGGCGACCAACACCGACGACACATCTCTGATCAAAAATGAGTTTCATAATATCCATGAACTTTTCACTGAACTGAAAAACTCGGTATTCAAGGGTGACGAATATTTTTGCGAATTATCAATGGGAATGAGCCACGACTATCCGATCGCCATCCGCGAAGGTAGTACGATGATACGCATAGGAACCAGCATTTTCGGAGAACGGGAATATTGAGTTTTAACCATTTTAAAGAGCAAGAACAGATAAGGTAGAAAATAATTCTCTATTTTTGTAATCGTTGAACATAATTGAATCTGACATGATTGACATTAAAACACAATATGCGGGACTGACACTCCGTAACCCGCTTATCGTCGGAAGTTCCGGTTTGACAAACAACGCGGAACGAAACAAGGAATTTGAAAAAGCCGGTGCAGGTGCGATCGTACTGAAATCACTCTTCGAAGAGCAGATTGAAATGCAAAGCGATATACTGATGCAGGATTCGGACTATCCCGAAGCAGCCGATTACATACGCGGTTATGTAAAGGCGAATCAGATAAACGATTATCTGGAACTGATCCAGAAGACGAAAGAATTATGCACCATTCCGGTTATCGCAAGTATCAACTGCTATAAATCGGATGCATGGATCGAATTTGCCCGCCAGATCGAATTAGCAGGTGCTGATGCCTTGGAACTAAACGTGTTCTTCTTGGAAACAGACCTCACATACAACAGTGAAAACATGCGTGACTTGTATGTCAGCATTATCCGTAAAGTGAAAGAAACTGTTTCGATCCCTGTCATGATCAAGATGAGCAAAATGGTCGGTAATATTCCAGCTGTAGCCCATACGCTGACAGTTAACGGGGCGGACGGAATCGTCCTCTTCAACCGTTTTTACCAACCGGATATCGACATCAACAATATGCAAATTGTCTCAGGTAACGTTTTCAGTAACCATTCCGACCTGAGTGACACGCTTCGCTGGACAGCAATCGTTTCAGGTAAGATACCCGGAATCAGCATCGCTTCCTCTACTGGAGTGCACGATTGGGAAGATGTCATCAAATGCTTGCTTGCAGGAGCCGACGCCATACAGATGTGTAGCGCCGTCTATACACATGGAGCAGAAATTATCTCACAGGTGCTTACCTGTATTGAAGAATGGATGCACCAAGCGCATTATCAGTCGCTTGACCAGTTTAAAGGCAAACTAAACTATGCCAACATCTCCAATCCTGCGATGTATGAACGCTCGCAGTTCATGAAATATTTCTCCAACAGAGATTAAACAAACAAGACTCTGTCTCATCCGGCAAAAAATTATTTCAAAAGGATGCATGCTTTCAGATAATAGCATGCATCCTTTTATTCCACAAAACACACTCTCTTTTTATCACCAGACAAAATATTTTCCACTAAACATTATTTATATTGAAAATATTATATATCTTTGTACCCATCAACAACATATAAGAATATGGAATCAATTTGTGCAATCAAAGATATATACAAAGCTTTATACCAGTTCGAGAAAACCTTTGCGGAGGTACACGATATTACGATCAATGAGGCCATGTTACTCTGCTGCCTGAAAGACGGAGAAACGAAATCCGCAGGTATGATCTGCGAATATATAGGTCTGTCCAACTCACGCGTTTCGAAAGTGATCACAGCCGTAGAGAATAAAGGTTATATCCGCCGCAACATCAACAAAAACGACAAACGGCAGATGTGCTTCTCCCTCACTCCTGGCGGAAAAGAAAAAATACAGCAGATGATGAATGCAGAACTGTGTTTCGACGGATTGTTTGAGAAACTGAAAACTTGTATGGAAAAAGGTTGAACCTTTTTTTATCCAAATATTTTCCATTAACAAATATGTATAATACAAATAATATTTTTACAACATGAACTACCTGATTATAGGAGGAGTAGCCGGAGGAGCTACCGTTGCAGCACGTCTGCGCAGAATGGATGAAAAAGCCAATATCATCTTGTTCGAACGAGGAAAATATGTATCGTATGCAAACTGTGGCCTACCTTATTATATCGGTGACACGATCAACAACCGAGAAAAGCTGTTCGTACAGACAGCAAAAGGTTTCACAGACCGTTTCCGGATTGACATTCGCACGGAACAGGAGGTAACCGCTATCCGTCCGGATAAAAAAGAAGTGGAAATCAAGAACCTATCCACAGGCGAGACATACACCGAAACATACGACAAACTGGTACTTTCACCGGGAGCCGAACCGCTCCGGCCTGGTATTGAAGGGATCGGAAGCAAGAAGATATTCACGCTCCGCAATGTGCCGGACACCGATACGATCAAGAATTATGTCAATACCGAAAATCCGAAACGTGCTATTGTTGTGGGTGGAGGCTTTATCGGACTGGAAATGGCGGAAAATCTGCACGACTTAGGTATCCAGGTCGACGTAGTGGAAATGGCCAACCAAGTGATGGCTCCTTTGGACTTCTCGATGGCAGCAATCGTGCACCGGCAACTGACCGATAAGGGAGTCGGACTGCACTTAGAAGATGGTGTCAGCCGCTTTGAAGAAAAAGACGGTGGTGTGACCGTACACCTCCGCAGCGGCAAACAGATCGCTACCGACATGGTTTTGCTGAGCATCGGGGTACGCCCGGAAACCAAACTGGCAAAAGATGCGGGACTCGCCATCGGAGAACGGGGCGGCATCGCCGTAAACGATTATATGCAAACTTCCGATGCCGATATATATGCCCTCGGCGACGCAGTCGAAGTACGCCATCTCGTAACCGGACAGCCGGCCCTTATTCCGCTGGCAGGGCCGGTAAACAAGCAGGGACGCATCGTGGCAGACAATATCGTATTCGGCAACAAAAAGAAATATCCGGGATCAATCGGAACTTCCATTGCGAAAGTATTCGACCTGACAGTTGCCGCAGCCGGTGCGAATGCAAAGTTATTACAACAGAACAATATACCCTATATCTCTTCCTACACACATGGGGCCTCTCATGCCGGATATTATCCGGGAGCCGTTCCCCTGTCCATCAAAATATTGTTCGCTCCGGAAAACGGGAAATTGTTAGGCGCCCAGATTGTCGGCTTCAACGGTGTAGACAAACGTATCGAGATGCTGGCACAAGTGATACAGCGAGGCGGTACAGTCCACGACCTGGCGGAATTGGAACATGCCTATGCACCTCCCTATTCGTCAGCTAAAGATCCCGTGAATATGGCCGGATTCGTTGCAGAAAATATTTTGAACAAAAAGTCCCAGATCATCCAATGGCGCGAGCTCGCAGAACTTCCGGCCGATACGATTCGAATCGATGTCCGTACACACGACGAATATAAATTAGGCACGATTCCCGGATTTATAAACATACCGGTAGATGAATTGCGAGAACATTTAGACGAACTGCCAAAGGAGAAACCGATCGTCGTAACCTGTGCAGTCGGACTGCGTGGTTACCTGGCCTATCGCATCTTGGTACAAAATGGCTTCAAGCATGTGCGCAACCTATCCGGAGGATACAAAACATGGAGCGTAGCGACCGCACCGATAAAAGAGATCGTTTCCCACAAGCCGGAAATACCGGAAAGCACAAGCTATGGAAACTCCGATTCCCAGATCAATCTGTTGAAAGTAGATGCTTGCGGACTGATGTGTCCCGGACCTGTGATGCAATTGAAAAAGAACTACGAGGCGTTGAAGATCGGCGAACAACTTCAGATAACTGCCACCGACCAGGCTTTCGGCAAGGATGTCACTTCCTGGTGCAAGATGACAGGTGCAGAGCTGGTTGCGTTGGAAAACAAAAACGGGGTGGTCGCCGCCACCATCCGCAAACAGGAGAAAACAGCTTCCTGCGAGATTTCTCGAAACAATGCCGACAACAAGACACTGATCGTCTTCAGCGACGACCTGGACAAGGCGTTAGCTTCCTTTGTCATTGCCAATGGAGCGGCTTCGACCGGCAAGAAAGTAACCATGTTTTTTACTTTTTGGGGACTGAATGTGATCAAGAAACAGCATAAACCAACAGTCACCAAAGATATTTTCGGCAAGATGTTCGGCTGGATGCTTCCGACACACAGTGGCAAACTCAAACTGTCTAAAATGAACATGGGAGGTGCCGGTAGCTGGATGATGCGCCTCATCATGAAGCGAAAGCGAATCGACAGCCTGGAAAGCCTGATCCAACAAGCCATAGACAATGGCGTGGAAATGATTGCCTGCACCATGAGCATGGATGTCATGGGCGTGCAAAAAGAAGAACTGATGGACAATGTTACACTGGGCGGCGTGGCTTCTTATCTCGAACGGGCAGAAGAGGCGAATGTAAATCTGTTCATCTGATTTGGTACAATTCCTTATCTATCAAAACACCGATGTTTTGATTGCAAAGCATATATGTTTTAAAATCGAATCACCGGTGTTTTGAAAATAGATGCTTGTCGCTACCAAAAACGGTCGACATCCGTTGTCAAACAGATGCCGACCGTTTTTTTTACCACCCTATAGTTTTTCTATACTTATTTACTTAATCATATCAAATCCCGTATACGGAACCAACGCCTTCGGAATGCGGATGCCTTCGGGAGTCTGGTTGTTTTCGAGCAAGGCTGCGACGATACGCGGCAAAGCCAATGCGCTACCATTCAACGTATGGCAGAGCTGTGTCTTTTTATTCTCGTCACGATAACGGCATTTCAGACGGTTTGCCTGGTAATTATCGAAGTTAGAAACCGAACTTACTTCCAACCAGCGCTTTTGGGCTTCTGAATAAACTTCAAAATCAAAACAAAGGGCAGCCGTGAAACTCATATCGCCACCACAAAGACGTAAGATACGATACGGAAGTTCCAATTTCTGGAGCAGGCCTTCTACGTGATCCAACATTTCTTGATGAGACTGTTTGGAGTGTTCCGGTTTATCAATGCGAACCAATTCCACTTTAGAGAACTCATGCAAACGGTTCAGTCCGCGCACATCTTTTCCATAAGAGCCGGCTTCGCGACGGAAACATTGCGTATAGGCGCAGTTCTTGATCGGCAACTGCTTTTCATCGAGGATAACATCACGGTAGATATTAGTAACCGGGACTTCGGCTGTCGGGATCAGATAAAGATCATCCACTTCGCAATGATACATCTGCCCTTCCTTGTCAGGCAACTGGCCCGTACCATAACCGGAAGCAGCATTCACAACTGTCGGCGGCATGATTTCCGTATAACCGGATTTACGGGCTTCATCCAGGAAGAAGTTAATCAGCGCACGCTGCAACTGCGCACCTTGTCCCTTGTAAACCGGGAAACCGGCACCCGTGATCTTCACTCCCAAGTCAAAATCGATCAGGTCATATTTCTTTGCCAATTCCCAATGGGGCAGTGCGTCTTTCGGCAGTTCCGTTTCCATACCGCCCATCTTTTCAACCTTATTATCGTCAGCTCCCACACCTTCGGGCACTTCGTCGTAAGGAACATTCGGGATTGTATAGAGCAAGTTCTGCATATCTTCGGCCGCCTGATCCATTTCGGCCTGGATAGCCTTGTTGACTTCCTTGATCTCAGCAACACGTTGCTTAGCAATTTCGGCTTCCTCTTTTTTACCTTCTTTCATCAGCATGCCGATGGTTTTCGAAGTCTGGTTCACCTCTGCCAGATTTTTATCTAATTGATTTTGCGCACCACGTCTTTTATCGTTCAATTCGATCACTTTTGCAATGCTTTCCTGTGCACCTTTAAAGTGTTTCTTTTCCAGACCGCGAATCACCCGATCTGTTTCTTCCGTAATTACTTTAAGCGTCAACATACTTTAATGATGTTTTTTTATTTGAGTTGCAAAGATAATCAAGATTTATGATTTATGATTTATCATCGACGCATAAACAGGGCAACCGCATCAAAATTTTCCAAGATAGTGATTAACATGCAAAGTTTTCTGCAAATCATCTATCACTCTATCACTACAGAGGTTGTATCTGTTGATATTCAATCGTTACAGGTAATGATACAGGACGTTTTCCTCTATCACTCTTCTATCACTCCTAAAACATGGTATTTTTATCATATAACTGAAAATCAACCCATTGATATCTTTTTCCTTTCAAAAAGCATATAGAACAATTGAACAAACAAATGTAAAAACAGGTACAATAGATATTAAATTGGCGAAATACGGTTCTTCGTTCCACAAAAGCCCTCTCTTTTTTCGGCAGAAACAAGCACATAATTCCGTAAACACCCCCATGTTGCCATTCTTTACATCCGGGTGTAGGGAGCCGGTACATCCGGGTGTAAAAGGGGGCAACAAGGGGATGTCCGGCAACTAAAGTGCCTTGCCGGACAATAAAAACCACCCGGTTTCATCTATTTTATAGTCGTCTTTACATAAAATAATCGAGTGATTCACAGGAAATCACAAATTCTTCACCCGGCCACCGGTAAGCCATGTCCGGACATAGTAAGGTTCACTCAGGCTACTGACGATCACACCGTTCGATGTGCTGGTATGGATAAACTTACCATTTTTCAGATAGATCCCGACATGGTTAGGCACTTTCTTCCTTCCTTTGCCCGTCCGGAAAAAGACCAGATCACCTTCCTTCAGGTTGGCACGGCTGACTTTCTTGCAATTATGCTTCAGCATATCAGCCGAAGAACGTGCCAACTGCTTTCCATAGACTTCACGAAAAACAATCGCCACAAAACCGGAGCAATCCACTCCTTTCTTTGTCAATCCACCCATCCGATGAGGGACGCCAAGCCATCTGGCTCCTTCATTGTATAAAAATATATTATCGTTCGGAGTCAGGCGGACACCATAGAGACGGGAAAGCTCCTTCGGTCCCTTGAAATCAGAAGGTAAAACTACACATTGTTTTTTACTGCCACACGATGTTAGAGCCAGAAAAAACAACAGTATTCCGATATAAAGTATGATAAAATTCCTACGAGTCATGATGTTGACAAAGATACAAAAAAAGGATATCCGCCAAGCGAATATCCTTTTTCTTATTTTCTATATAAAACCAATACTTATGCTTCTGCTACCACTTTTTTTACAGAAACGAAAGAACGGTTTTCCTTGCCTCTACGGAAAGTTACCACGCCATCAACCAATGCATACAACGTATGATCTTTACCGATACCAACGTTCTCACCCGGATGATGAACTGTTCCTCTCTGACGAACGATGATGTTGCCAGCTTTAGCAACTTCGCCACCGAAAAGCTTAACACCTAATCTCTTACTTTGTGATTCACGGCCGTTCTTAGAACTACCTACACCTTTCTTATGTGCCATTTCTTCTTTTCTCCTTTAAACGTTAAGCAACAATTTCTTTTACACTCACTTCAGTGAACTGCTGACGGTGACCGTTCAACTTACGATAACCTTTTCTTCTCTTCTTATGGAAGATCAGCACTTTATCACCTTTCACCAGCGGAGACAGCACTTCACATACTACCTTTGCGCCTTCTACGGTAGGAACACCTACTTTAACTTCACCATTGTTGTCAACTAACAACACTTTTTCAAATTCCACAACAGCACCGCTTTCAGCGTTCTGAATGTGATGAACGAACAACTTCTTTCCTTCTTCAGCCTTGAACTGCTGTCCGTTAATTTCTACGATTACGTACATCTGTCTTTTTTATATTTAAACAGGTTATGTCCCGGAGGTGGATACACTTCTAAGCATCACTTGTTTACCTCCTGCAGAATTCAGAGTGCAAAATTACGGTTTCTTGATATATCATCCAAATCTTTTCGAAACTATTTTCCAAAATGATAGCTTCCCGAACCGATCTCGACTTCCATATATCCTTCCGTTGCCGAAACTCTGCGCACACCCGGCAAGTTACCGACCGTCACATTGTATTTCTTCGGAATCCGGACGATCGCCGACGTATTGCCCGGCAAAGTGATATCCCAGCTAAAGTCGCCTCCCTTCTTAGTCCATGCGCTCTTGATCTCTCCATAGACCGAACCGTACGAGGCGGAAACTTCGTCAAGGCCATCGGGGAAAACAGGTTCCATCACCAGTTTCTTGAAACCGACTGCATCGGGAGCGCATTTGATGCCGGCCAGGTCTTCGTAGTACCAGATCAGCAGGTCACCAAGCAACATCACATGGTTGGCGGAGTTCATGGCCGGATCAGCCGTATCGCCGTTCCAAAGTTCCCAGATGGTTGTCGCACCGTTCTTAATCATATATCCCCAACTCGGATAAGTCTCGTTCGTCAGGATCTTATAGGCCATATCGACCCGCCCGTACTCGGTCAGTCCGCGCATCAGATGCTGGATTCCCAAGACTCCGGTACTTACATGTCCGTTAAAATCCTCCTCTGTCTTTTTCACAATATTACTGAAAACTTTCCCTTCATATCCTTCCGGCACAAGTCCGAGACGCAATGAGAGAATGTTGGCCGTAACCGTATTATTGCCATACTCCGCCGTTTCCTTATTAAAGAATTTGGCATTATAAGCCGCCTTTATTTTAGCGGCCAAGGATTCGTAGCCGGAGATATCGGCATCCTGTCCGCAGATACGGGCGAAACCGATCATCTTGTTCAGCAAATCATAATAGACAGTCGTGCTGAGAATAGCGCCGTCCGTCTTGCGGGCAGGATCCTTGGAATGGATCAGTTCTTGCGATTCGGGAGGCATGCACCAGTCGCCATACTGGTCTTTCGTCATGATATAGTCCTTCATGGTCGCCTCTTCCATATGCGCCATCCAGCGTTTCATGGCCGGATAATGGGCACGGATCGCGCTGTCGTCGCCGAACTGGCGGTACAGCATATCCGCCACATAGAAGAAGGCGGACGGCCAGGTCACATCATCGGCATAGATCGTCCAGTAATTCGGGGAGACATCCGAGATGCTTCCTTCCGGGCTCATGGAGTCCTCGATATCCTGCAACCATTTGTTATACAGCTGGGCATTATTGAAAATAAAGGCTTCGCCGTAAGCGCCTGTCGCACGGTCGCCCAACCAGCCGAGACGTTCGTCACGTTGCGGGCAGTCGGTCGGCATCCCGCGATAATTACTACGGATTCCCCAATAAGAGTTCTTATGGATCTGGTTGACCAGCGGGTTGGATGTTTCAAAACGCCCGGTTGTCGCCATCTCGTCATAAATGACATGTCCGGTAAACGCGGACAGTTCCGGTTTATAATCGAGTCCCGAAACTTCCACAAAACGGAAACCATGATAAACGAAACGGGGTTGCCAACTAAAATCACCGTCTTCAGCCGGAGTATAAATGTCGGTCACCTGCGCAGTACGCAGATTGGCCAGATAGAGCGAGCCGTCTTTCTGCAACAATTCGGCAAACTTCATCGATATGGGTTTGCCCTTCTTTCCTTTCAGGTTAACAGAGAGCCAACCGACCATGTTCTGCCCCATGTCCAGGATATACTTTCCATCGGGACGATCAAAAACGGCTACCGGCTTCAACGTTTCCTGTACGCGGATATTCGGGTTCTGCTGTGCTGTCAGTTTGCCCGCAGGAGCCTCCATCACATCGGGAGTTTTCCATGCGCCGTCGTCGAAACCGTTCGTGTTCCAACCTTCCATCTCGAGGCGGGCATCATATTCTTCGCCATCAAACTCGTTATTTGCGACGATCGGTCCTTTCGAGGTGATTTTCCAAGACGTATCACTGACGACCGTCGCCTGCGACCCGTCTGCATATTCGATCCGAAGTTGCGCAAGCAAACGAGGCAAGCCGAATGTTTTCATTCCCGGATTACGCATAGAGAAGAAACGGCCGTTCCCCAAAATCACTCCCAATGTATTCTTGTCGGAAGCCATCAAAGCTGTCACATCATATACATTATAATATATACGTTTATAATACAGGGACGGCATCGGGGCAAACACGTCCTCGCTGACTTTCTTTCCGTTCAGGTAAGCCTCATACGAGCCAAGGCCGGAAATATACAAGACGGCTCTTTCCACCGCCCTATCCGTCGTAAACTCTTTACGCAGATATCGGGCGGCCAAGCGTGTTTTATTGTTTCCGCCGGCCACTCCTACCTCCTCACCCGGATTGGAGAGGGAATCTTCGCCGATCCAGGTCGCTTTCCATTCCGAATCATCGAGCAAGGCCATTGACCAGCTGCCGGCATCGCTCCAGGGAGTATCCCCCTGGTTGGTCGTCAATTTCACACGCCAATAGTAAGGTTTTCCCGATTCCAGGGCTTTCCCGGCATACGGAACCAGTACCGACTCGTCCGAACGGACCACACCCGAATCCCACAAAAGTCCGTCACCGGATTCCAATTGTTCAGGAGAAGCGGCCACCTGTATCTGATAGGCCGTCTGTTTCAAGTCCGGTTTGCCGGAAGCAATCTGCCAGGAAAAGCGGGGTTGCGTCACATTGATTCCCAATGGATTTTCTTTCATCTCCAACCGGAGGTTCTTCACTTCGACGGTCGAATCGGACGAACATCCCGCCCATCCTAAGACCAAAGCGACCAGAAGCAATAAAGCTGTCTTTTTCATATCGTTGCGATTTAATCTGTTAATAGCATGACTTTGTTTTCAAAGGAAACGATTTCTTCACAGACACCATTTCTAAAAATGATTTTATATCTTATGATTTTGATAAAAACACTACAAGCCACTCCCAACAACATCTAAAGAGAAACTATGATTACATGATGGTTATTTTGCAAAATCTTTATAGAGATGATTTTACACTTGATGGGTTTTCGGTGTGATTTCCCTGTATTGCATCAGTATCTTTCAATACTTTTCCCTAAACTCCCCTCAGGCTTATATCTACAAGAGTTTCATAAACCTCTAATTTCTTTCTGTCCAAATAAATTTTAGCCAAACAGAAATACCTAATGAGTGAGACCAGATTCTTCTATTCTGAAAAAACTCTTACCATAGTTCTTGGAGAACTGAGTACAATTAGGAGAGGGTAAAAGAGATTATTATATTGTTGGTTCAATAGAAAATCAGAGAGAAAAACTGATCTTGCTAAAATTGCGATCAAATATCACATTTCTTTAATAAGGATTTGGTTCTTCGTCAATTTAGAGGTAACGCCCAACAATCAAAGTTCAATATATGAAGAGGTTTAAATGAATTTTGAAAACAGAAAATGACATGTTTCTTCATGTAGCCGAATAGCAGAATATAAGTAAATTAAGGGTTCCTAAATTGATAAAGAACCAAAAACTGTTATATAAATTGCCCGTTGAGGTGGCAAGAACTGATTTTCTGCAAAACCAAAATCTTGATTGTTTATTTACTGTTAAATATATTAATCTTAATAATATTTATTTTTATGTTCATGTTTTTTGTTTAACTTTACAGCCGATATAAGATACTATAACAAGGAAAGATCATCTTGTATTGAAATATTTAGATGTGTTTTTGATAAATATTTATTTATAATACTTTTGCATTATATAATTGTACTCAGTTCTCCAAGAACTACGGCAAGATTTTTTTAATTAAAACAAAAAGGCCTATGATATAAAATGTGTTTTTAAAAATTCCGATATCAAGTTTTCACTTGGTATATAATTTATTTAGTTAACAATTAAAGCAATACATGAAAAGATGCAAAAACAGAATTGTAATCTTCCAATAGGAAGAAAGAACTCGTTGTCTCGAGTTTCGAAAGTAACTTGTGGGTTACTTTTTTGTTTGACTACCTGTGCTTTTGCGGTGGATGGTAAAGTCAATATGGGGAGCAATGGCGTAGATGACAAAAAAGTAGTTCCCTTGGTCGGCACAACCAAAACCAAATTGGACGGTGTAAATCAAGAAGGTTTCAAAGTAAAAGGACAGGTTTCAGATAATGTCGGTCCGTTACCAGGAGTGAATGTCATGGTCAAAGGAACCATGACAGGAGTAATAACCGACATGGACGGCAATTTTGAAATCGTAGCTCCTTATTCGAAAGCAACTTTAGTCTTTTCGTATGTGGGATATCAACCCAAAGAAGTTTCACTGAAAGGAGAACGAATTGTAAATGTCAAAATGGTTGAAGATGCCAAGGCATTGGAAGAAGTCGTTGTTGTAGGATATACAACACAACGGAAAGCAACTATCACTGGATCTGTAGCAACGATTACCACAAAAGATTTGAAACAAAGTCCGACAGCTAATTTAACAAATGCCTTGGCCGGACGTATGCCGGGTCTGATGGCAAATCAATTCAGTGGAGGCGAGCCGGGTGTCGATGGAGCAGACTTGCGCATCCGCGGAGCCTCTACATATGGAGACCAGACACCGATCTTCATCATTGACGGTGTGGAACGCGATGATATGGCTTATTTAGCACCAGAAGAAATTGAAACATTTACTATTTTGAAAGACGCTTCAGCAACGGCTGCATATGGAATTCGTGGAGCAAACGGTGTAGTCGTAATCACAACTAAGCGTGGACAAGCGTCCGAAAAACCATCCGTGAGTTTCAAAGCATCAGTCGGAACAAACTCTCCTGCTAAGTTCCCTGAATATTTAGGTTCAGCTCAATATGCTGAACTTTACAACGAAGCTCGCATGAATATGGGGGTAGATCCATCTTCTCCAGATCTATTCTCTACAAATGTTATCGAAGATTTCAAAAATGGGAAAGGATATAATTGGGATTATTTTGATTATGCTTTCAAACCAGGTATTCAGCAGGATTATAGTTTGTCTGTCCGAGGCGGCTCCGAACGCGCCCGTTACTATGTAATGGCAAATTATTATAAGCAAGACGGTAACTACAAACATACGGACATGGCGGATTATAGCACACAAGCTGTATTTCAGCGTTATAATTTTCGTGCGAATGTAGATGTGGATATTACAAAGAACTTTTATGTTAAGGTCGACTTGGGTGCACGCATTACCGACCGTAATGCCCCAGGTACAACCGCTAGCCGGGTAGTGTCTATTGCAAATACGCAACCACCTCATTTACCTATTACACTACAAGACAATGGTAATGCGGCCAATGAAACGTATGCCTTAAACAATCCGAAAGGTATGCTCTATGGTGACCAGCAACATCGTTACAATATCTTAGGTGAATTAAGCCGTACCGGATATTTGAATGAGAAAAAAACGTTTTTGAATGGAACGTTTTCAATCGGTCACAAATTGGATTTCATTACAAAAGGATTAAAAGTTGAAGGTAGTATCTCGTATGACGCAAAAGAAGGTCGTTGGATACGGCGTGTGCTGGAAACACGTCAAGATGGTTATGCGAACTATGGTAGATATGCTACTTTCCAACCGGATGAAAGCGTATATGGCTCTTATTATTTGCATTCTACGGAACCTTATGCAGGAGCTTATCGCTTAGGTAACCCTTGGTATAGTACAGACGAAACGATTAGTAATGGTTTTAGTCACAATGCCGCGGAAAACAAAACTTACTATCAATTAAAATTGGACTATCAACGTGAGTTCGATCGACACAATGTTTCCGCTATGGTACTATTCAACCGCTCATCACGAGCCTATGATAATCGAGTAGAATATCGGTATCAAGGTATTAGTGGGCGCGCAACGTATGCATATGACAACAAGTATTTGACTGAATTCAATATTGGCTACAACGGATCTGAAAATTTTGCTCCGGGTAATCGATACGGTGTGTTCCCGGCAGGATCTATCGGTTGGGTGATTTCTCGAGAAGCATTCATGAAAGGAACTGAGAAGTGGTTGGATAATTTAAAGTTGAGAGCCTCTTTCGGTCTTGTAGGAAGCGATAAAATTTCAGATAATAACGATGATCGTTTTGCCTACCTTCAATTCTTCCAAGGAGGTGATGGCTACAGTTTCGGCTTTAATGAGTTTGGCTCTGGATACGATGGGCTGAAAGAAGGGAACTTCGCCAACCCCAATTTAACTTGGGAAAAAGCTCGTAAAACGAATGTCGGTTTCGATGCGACCCTATTCAATGGGAAGTTAACTATTGCTGCCGACTACTTTAGAGAACATCGATACGATATTATCACAACACTAAGCGATGGCGACAAGATGGGATATCCAGACATAGTAGGAAAAGACGCTCCATTTGTAAACTCTGGAATTGTGGACAATCAGGGTATTGATTTCGAGTTAGGTTGGAACTCCACAATCGGTAAAGATTTCCGTTATTATATCAAACCCAATTTCACATTCGCCCGTAATAAGATCAAATTCATGAATGAAGTTGATTATGGAAATGAATATCGCCAAAAAACCGGCCGGCGATTAGGAGAACATTTTGTATATGTAGTCGATCACTTTGTATATGATCAAGCAGAAGCGGATAAATTGAATGCAATGAATGACGGTCGTGGTTTCCAGCCTTGGGGCGAATTACATCCGGGTGATGTCGTATATAAAGATTTGAATCAAGACGGTAAAATCGATGACTATGGCGACCGAACACATATGGGATTTCCACGTACACCGGAAATACAATTTGGTATTCCTTTTGGAATACAATATAAAGGCTTCGACATCAGCGTAATGTTTCAAGGCTCTTTAAACTCCAGCATATTGTTGAATGGAGCCGCAGTTTGGGATTTTCCATCCTACGAACAAGATCAATATGGTAAAGTGAAACACATGCACTTGAACCGTTGGACAGAAGCTACAAAAGATGTGGCAACTTACCCACGCTTAACATACGGAGCTTATGAAAACAACAAAAATGGGAACAGCAGTTTATTCTTGTACAATGCAAATTATATCCGGTTGAAAAACTTAGAAGTGGGGTATTCGTTACCCAAAAACATAATTCGTTTTGCAGGTTTGCAAAATGTACGCTTTTATGTACAAGGTTTAAACTTACTAACATTCGACAGTTTGGATGATGTCGACATGGATCCTGAAACGAAAGAAGGCTCCGGTGACTGGTATCCGATCCAGAGAGTCTATAATTTTGGTGTCGAAATTACATATTAATTATTTAAATCTTTTGAAAATGAAATTACAAAAATCAATCATAGGAATTGGAGTATTACTCCTGTCTCTTTCATCTTGTGACGACTTCTTGGACAGAATGCCTGATGATAAGAAAAATGAGGTAGATGTATTTACTCGTTATGAACAAGTCGATAACTTGGTGACCGATTTGTATGCAAGAGCAAAGTTCGCAAATAGACCGCTGATTTTCATGAATCACTTCGGCTCTGCAGGATTGACAGACGAATGTACGGCTTCCAGCCATGAACAAGCCATTCCGCATCAATTCAACATTGGGAATTATGGACCTTCACAAGGTATGCCAAACAACAGTAGTTGCGGACAATACTGGTGGAACTTATATAATGGTATCCGACGTGCCAATATCATTTTGGAAGGTGTAAAAAAATACAATACTCCAGATAACCCCAAAGACGGTCGGGAAGGCGACTTAGAACGTCGCTTAGGTGAAACATTATTTTTCCGTGCATACTTGCACTATCTCGTAATCCGAGCTTATGGTGAAGGAGTATATATGGATCATGTTGTCGTTCCAGGTGAAGATATGGCGTATGTAAAAGAGTCTTTTCATAGTATGGTCGAAAAGATTTGTGCCGATGCCGATGCCGCTTATGAAAAGGTAGACGCCTCTTACGGAGGTGAATATTTTGGTCGTGTCGACAAGGGAGCTTGTTTAGGATTGAAGGCGATTGTCCGTTGGATGGCTGCAACCCCTATGTGGAATGGCGGGACGTTGCCAAACGACACACGAGCTTTCAAAGATGAATACACTACTTATGATCCAAAACGCTGGGAAGCAGCTCGCGATGCAGCAAAAGATGTATTGGAAGCGAAAGATGTCAATGGAGCTATTCGGTATAAATTATATGCACCGGCAACAATGGATGCAGATGACTTTAAAGACGTTGATGGCAATGCCAATACAAACAATGGAAAAGTACAAGAGCGACTATGGCAAATGTTTTACAACATGGATGCGATTCAACAGGAATGGGTTTGGTTTACCACTCGTGATAAAGATACGGGCTGGTCTGGTGACGTCTTGCCTCCTTCCCAAAATGGTCATGCCCGTCAACGTCCTCTGCAGGAACAAGTCGACGAATATGAATACATAAGCCCTGACGGATATGGCTACCCTATTTATGATAGCCGAGCTAAAATAGATGGTTATGATGACGAAAATCCTTATGAAAGCGTAAAACGTGATCCGCGTTTCTATCGTGATATCCGTTATCATGGTTCTTGGTATGGTGGTAAACAATTGAATACAGCCGAAGGCAAAGATGCCGTGAGCAGTAGTTATTTGGAAGCCTCTTCTCACTCTGGTTATTATTTGAGAAAACTGTTCAAAGACGGATGGGATAGAAACAAAGGTGGACATGTGATCAACGGACCTGCTATTTGGCGTCTGCCGACATTCATTTATATTTATGCAGAAGCTGTGAACAAAGTAAGTGGCCCCACACAAGAAATCTATGATTTAGTCAATTCTGTAAGGGAACGTTCTTTCATGGCTCCGATGCCTCCAGCTGTCCTAACTGATGCAAACTTGATGCAAGAATATATCCAACGCGAACGTCGTGTAGAATTATTCTATGAGAATTGGCGCTATTGGGCAACACGCTTATATATGGAATCAGATGATCCTATTGAGTTAGCCAAAGAAAAAAACTATATTGGACCAGAGAGTTGGCCGTATGCTAAAAGCCAACGTTGTTCACACGGCATGAAGCCTGTAGAAGATCAAAATGGAAAAATTGAAGTGGACGGGAAACGGTATAAGATGAAACGCATTGCGGTAAATGACGGACGTGTATTCTATAGCCCTCGTTCTTATTTTTGGCCGATTATGCAAGATGAATTGTCTCGCACTCCAACATTGATTCAAAATCCAGGATGGTAGTAAGAGACATCTGATTATCAAAAATCAGGAAGTAAAACCCTTTTGGTATATGGGTGTACCAAAAGGGTTTTTTATAAGGCTACTGGATATTTTACTAATTCTTACACATAAATAAAGAATGTATCGAATGAAATGTGAAACATCAAGATAAAATATATACTTTTGTCTATAGAAGGAATCTATAAAGAAAGAACGATATGAATTATTACGAACTTACATTCACATACACCTCCCCTGTCGAGACTTCCATTATCAACGACGTGCTGGCTGCCGAGCTAGGAGAAATCGGTTTTGAAAGTTTTGCCGAAAACGAAAATGGGTTACAAGGGTATATTTCCGACCAATTATATAATGTAAAAGGATTGCAGGACAAACTTGCCGAATTTCCACTGGAAAACGTGGATATCCATTTTACCGAAACATTGGTGGAAAGCAAGGACTGGAACGAGGAATGGGAAAAGAACTATTTCAAGCCGATCCGCATCGGCAAGGATTGCATCATCCGCGCCTCCTTCCACGAACATGAGCCGGGTTATGCCTATAATATCATCATCGACCCGAAGATGGCATTCGGAACCGGCAACCACGAGACAACTTTCCTGATGATCAGCGAAATACTCAAATTAGACCTCACCAGCAAAGAACTACTCGACATGGGTTGCGGAACAGCCGTACTGGCCATCCTTGCCCATATGAAAGGAGCCGGACGCGTGGTGGCCATCGACATTGACGAATGGGCCTACAATAATGCACTCGAAAACATACGTCTAAACAACACGAACGATATCCAGGTCGCCCTTGGGGGAGCCGAACAGATCCCTGCATTCGGAACCTTCGACATCGTGTTTGCGAATATCAACCGGAATATCCTGCTGAATGATATCCGCCATTACAGCGAATGTATGAAACCAGGAGCCTTCCTTTACATGAGCGGCTTCTATGTACAAGACATTCCGGCCATCGAAGAAGAATGCAAACATAACGGATTGGCATTGTTATCGCACACAGAGAAGAATAATTGGGCTGCGGTGAAAGTCCAGAAACAATAACATTAATTAACCCTAAAAGTTAAGGTCCAAATAAACCATCATTCAAGTATATTCGTTATCTTAGTAGCAACATTATAAAAAGAAAGAGTTATGAAAAACGTAGATTCTAAATTATTACTGGGATTAGTAGTTGGTGCAGCCGTTGGCGCCGCAGTTGGTTATCTGGCAGCAACAGATAAAAGAGAACAACTACTGGAAGAATTGAATGGTGTAGTTGGTAAAGTAAAAGAAGGCTTCAATTCAGCTCTTGCTAAATACAAAGAAGGAAAAGCTGAAATTGCAAAAACTACAGAAGAAATCGTAGCAGAATAATTTTGTATGGAGAAAGACGCAGGTGAAATCTTCCGTGAACTGAAAAAAGATCTTTCGGCTTACGTGGAGTTGAAGCTCGAACTCCTAAAATTAAACACATATGAGAGAACAGGAAAGGTTATTACTGTTCTCTCGTATGGTGTTATTTTATTATTTCTGGCTTTCTTTGCGATTCTGTTCATTTTCCTCGCATTAGGTTTTTTCTTGGGGGATCTGTTCGGTTCGGTAGGTTCGGGATTCGGCGTGGTAGCCGTGCTCTATCTGCTGCTGATCGGTATTATTGTCATGAACAAAGGCAGAATCAGCAATAAAGTATTAAACGTTGTGATCTCCGCATTGACAACAAATGATGATAAAACAAACGCGATAGACAATGAACAATCCGCAACCGACACCACTGGAGAAACTGATTTCTGACCGTCGCCGCATCCAACAGGAATGTACGATACAGGAACAGAAATTGAATGCTGATTTCTCTCACATACAAGAGAACGCCGGCACGTTGTTACTTTCAGGTGTCTCCGCTCTCTTATTCCCTAACACAAAAACCAAATCCAAAGGAACGGAAAGCAACCAGCCTGTACATACTTCAGAAGTGCCATCCATGTCGTTTGGATTTGCCGACTATCTTTCTGTGGCACAAGGCTTATTACCTGTTGCATGGGATGTTGCACGCCCATTATTGACAGCTTGGGGCATCCAGAAAGTCCAGGCGTGGATAATAAAGAAACTTTTCAAGAAAAAGAAATAAGCTGCAACAATTAATTTATGTTAGAGGGCATATTTTTCTTGTCCTAATTCCTGTACAATAAAAAAAATGACTAAATTTGCAGTCGTTAAAAACAGTGTGCTACGAATATATTTTCCTTGCGGCTGTTAAGTTAAATTGGAGATAAGTAATATTTTTAATAAACCCATAAAAGTTTTATTACAATGATTAAAGTAGGTATTAACGGTTTCGGCCGTATCGGACGTTTCGTTTTCCGTGCTGCTCAAAAGAGAAGCGATATTCAGATCGTAGGTATTAACGACCTTTGCCCGGTTGATTACTTGGCATACATGCTGAAATACGACACAATGCACGGTCAGTTCGACGGAACTATCGAAGCTGACGTTGAAAACAGCAAGCTGATCGTAAACGGTAAGGAAATCCGCGTAACAGCAGAACGCAATCCGGCTGATTTGAAGTGGGATGCAGTAGGTGCTGAATACGTAGTAGAATCTACTGGTTTGTTCCTGACTCAGGAAAAGGCTCAGGCTCATATCGAAGCTGGCGCTAAATATGTAGTTATGTCTGCTCCTTCCAAGGATGCAACTCCTATGTTCGTTTGCGGTGTAAACGAAAAATCATATGTTAAAGGTACTCAGTTCGTTTCTAACGCTTCTTGTACTACTAACTGCTTGGCTCCTATCGCAAAGGTTCTGAATGACAAGTGGGGGATCACAGACGGTTTGATGACAACTGTTCACTCTACAACTGCTACTCAGAAGACTGTTGATGGTCCGTCTATGAAGGACTGGAGAGGTGGCCGCGCTGCTTCTGGCAACATCATCCCTTCTTCTACAGGTGCTGCTAAGGCTGTAGGTAAAGTTATTCCTGAACTGAACGGTAAACTGACTGGTATGTCAATGCGTGTTCCGACTCTGGACGTTTCTGTTGTTGACTTGACAGTTAACTTGGCTAAACCGGCTACTTACGCTGAAATCTGTGCTGCAATGAAGGAAGCTTCTGAAGGCGAACTGAAAGGCGTACTGGGTTATACTGAAGATGCAGTAGTTTCTTCTGACTTTTTAGGTGACACTCGTACTTCTATCTTCGATGCTAAAGCTGGTATCGCTTTAACAGATACATTCGTAAAGGTTGTTTCTTGGTATGATAACGAAATCGGTTATTCTAACAAGGTTCTTGACCTGATCGCTCATATGGCATCTGTAAACTGCTAATCAATCAAGATTATATAGTTTGAAAGCCGCATCCTTCGGGTTGCGGCTTTTTTTTGTATCTTTGTATCACTATGGATACCTATCAACTTATCACTGTTTTAGGGCCGACAGCATCCGGTAAAACAACATTTGCCGCTGCACTCGCTGCCCGACTGAACACGGAAATCATCAGCGCCGATTCCAGACAGATTTACCGTTCAATGGATATCGGGACAGGAAAGGACCTGGCCGACTATACAGTAAATGGAAAAACGATTCCTTACCATCTGATCGACATCTGCGATCCGGGATATAAATATAACGTATTCGAATACCAGCATGATTTCTTCCGAGCTTATGAAACAATCCGGAAAAAAGGGAAACTGCCGATTCTATGCGGTGGTACAGGTATGTACATTGAAGCCGTACTGAAAGGATATAGACTCTTGGATGTTCCCCAGAACCCTGGGCTGCGCGAGTCGTTGAAAGATAAATCGCTCCCGGAATTGGAGCAGATACTTGCCGGCTACAAGGTCCTCCATAATAAGACAGATGTGGATACCGCCCAACGGGCCATCCGGGCCATTGAAATCGAAGAGTATTATAAGAACGAAGCTCCGGATGTCAATGAATATGATCCAATCAACAGCCTGATCATCGGTATCGACATAGACCGGGAGCTACGACGCGAAAAGATCTCCCGCCGCTTGCGTGTCCGCCTGGACGAAGGGATGGTCAACGAGGTGCGGAAGATCATCGACTCGGGAGTTAAGCCGGAAGATCTGATCTACTACGGACTGGAATATAAATATCTTACTTTATATATAATAGGCAAACTGTCTTATGAAGATATGGTTTCCCAACTGGAGATCGCCATACACCAGTTTGCCAAACGGCAAATGACCTGGTTCAGAGGCATGGAGCGCCGGGGAAACACCATCCATTGGATAGATGCTACATTGCCGACAGAAGAAAAGATAGAGAAGACATTGGAGTTATTGAAATTATAAGAATATTTAGACTGACAAATCAGCATTTACAATTCAAATCTACCCAATTTTGAAACAAAACAATCATATTATGATAACAGTTAATGATTTAAAGAATAGAGACAATTTCTTTCTGATGGCAGGTCCCTGCGCAATCGAAGGAGAAGATATGGCATTGCGTATTGCAGAGAAAGTAGTCGGTATCACGAATAAGCTGAATATCCCATATATATTCAAAGGATCATACCGGAAAGCCAACCGTTCTCGGCTGGATTCTTTCACAGGCATTGGCGATGAGAAAGCACTGAAAATACTCCGCAGGGTAGGCGACACGTTCGGTATTCCGACTGTAACCGATATTCACGAAACAGCTGAAGCTGCAATGGCTGCCGAGTATGTGGATATCCTGCAAATCCCTGCTTTCCTCTGCCGGCAGACGGACCTGCTGGTAGCTGCTGCCAAGACAAGGAAAATTGTCAATATCAAAAAAGGACAGTTCCTCTCGCCGGGAGCCATGCAATTTGCCGTACAAAAAGTAGCCGATGCCGGAAATGACAACGTCATGATTACGGAAAGAGGCACTACATTCGGATATACGGACCTGGTTGTCGATTATCGGGGTATTCCTCAAATGCAGCAGTTCGGCTATCCCGTTATCATGGACGTTACCCACTCCTTGCAACAACCCAACCAAACTTCAGGTGTGACAGGAGGACTCCCTACCCTGATCGAAACGATAGCCAAAGCAGCCATTGCCGTCGGAGCTGACGGATTATTCATCGAAACCCATCCGGAACCCTCTAAAGCCAAATCAGACGGTGCGAACATGCTGCAACTCGACTTATTGGAAGGACTGCTGACAAAGTTGGTTCGAATACGGGAAGCGGTTGGAAATTGAAATTGGAAAGTCGAGAATTGAAAATTATAATACAAAAAATGGATAATTGAAAAACAGGAACCTTAACGGGCTCTTCCACTTTTCAATTATCCATTTTCAATTCTCAATTTATTCTGCTATCCCATCTTACTTATTTTTTTGAGCTTGTCCTCGTCTATCAACTTGATCTTTCGACCGTCGATTGCAATAATACGCTCAGCTACAAATGTAGACAATGTACGGATTGCATTAGATGTCGTCATATTCGAAAGATTAGCCAAATCTTCTCGAGAAAGATAGATACTCAATGTCGCTCCATCTTCCTCCAAACCATAACTGTCTTTCAGGAATAACAAAGATTCCGCCAAACGACCCCGGATATGTTTCTGAGTAAGGTTGACTGTACGTTCGTCAGCAATTCCTAAATCGAGAGAAAGCTGGCGGATAAAAAACATGGCAAGGTTCGCATTCCCCATTAAAAGATCCGTAACGATAGTCATCGGAATCAGACATACCGTCGAAGCTTCAAAAGCGGATGCATTCGTCAGGTAATTTTCCTGAGCAAAGTTTGCCCGGTAGCCAAAGTACTGCACCGGTTTAATCATTCGAATGATCTGGCTTCGTCCGCCAACACCTTCTTTAAAGATTTTAACCTTGCCTTTTAATAAGCACATCATGTCTCTCGGTTCGTCGCCCTCGCAATATATCAACTCATTACGTTTGAAATGCTGGATCGTCGAATTATTACGGAGAACATCCCGCTCCTTTTCGGTCAGGACTCTCCACACTTCTGCCAAACTGGCCGATAGATCGACCTCTTCTTTTTGTTGTTTAACCACGACTGCTATATAACATACTTATGAAGCACAAATGTAATACTTTTCTTTTAAAAGCAGAATAAGTTTAATACGATAAATGAATAAAAATTCGATTTTATTCGTTACGTTTGTAAAGAAAGAGACGATAATTTGTTGAAAAAGTATTTTTATATTATCATTCTGCTTTTTACCGCAGTAAATGCCTTAGCTGACCCTGATGGTAGTTATGGGAACCTTTTATTGCTGGGTCGGTCCCCCAAAACGGTATCATCCCAGCAAGGGGATTCTATTATGAGGAAGGTAATCGAGCAGGCCGACAAATACAAAACAGTCGTCTCACGGTACGAGGCCGAAATCTATATCAAAGGCAAGACGGAAATACTCAAACAAAACATTCTAATGCGTTTCGCCCATCATCTTTTTCCGGTAGATAGGAAGAACAAGGATATGATCTTCGAGATGGTCAGCCACTCCAAGTTCAACGCTCCGAACAACTACCTGCACAGCTTCGAAGCGATAAACGGAAACAGCATCCCCAACGGCGCAAAACAGCAGGAAGTCTTGACATTTCTGAACCTGAACGTCTATTCGCCAACCATCTACAACGAAGGGATCATCATGCCAGTAGCTCATGAAGCATTCAAATACTACAACTTCAACCTGAAAAGCATCGAAACGACCGGCGATCTGAAAATCTACCAGATACGCTTCATGCCAAAGCTATGGAGCCAAAAACTCATTTGCGGAGATCTGTACATCACCGACAAAGACTGGCACATTGACAAGATCGACTTAAACGGGCGTTTCTCCTTTGCCGAATTCAACCTAGTCATGACATTCGGACGGGATTACCGCCATTTCATCCTGCCACAAAAGGCAGACCTATTTCTCCGGTATCATGTGCTGGGAAATGCCATCGCCAGCTACTATCATACTTCATTCAAATACGAAGCCGTTGAATGGGTTGAAGAAGACTATGAAGACAAAAAACACCACTCCCTCGATTTGACCGGATATTACCAGTTATCATCTGATACGATCCCAATCATCAGCGACAGCAGCTACTGGAAAAACAAAAGAGACATCCCACTGACCCAGGAAGAAGAAACAAAATATGAAAAAACAAGCATCAGAACAACCCAAGCCAACGACACAAGCAACATTCGGAAATACCTGAAAATAACAGAACGCCTGACCAACACCATCAATATGGATTATAAAACGACCCGTCTGAAATACTCCGGCATCCTGAATCCTTTCCAGTTGGGCTATTCCGGACGAAACGGTATTACTTACAGGCAACAGCTCCGCTTCAGCAAGACCTTCAAGAAAGATCGCCAACTGCGTTTCCGGCCTGAGGTCGGTTTTGTATTCAAACGAAAAGAGTTGTTCTTCAAATTCGAGGGAGATTGGGAATATCTTCCTGAGAAACAAGGAGCCCTGAGCCTCAGTCTCGGAAACACCAACCAAGGATATTCTTCCAAGATCATGAACGAAATCAACGAACAGCTGAAAGACTCCACTTTCAACTTCGAAAACCTGGATTTGGAATACTTCAAGCACTATTACATAGAGCTCAAGAATCAGATCGAGTTGTTCAACGGTTTCCAAATGACCACCGGCATCTCTTACCACCGCCGCATACCAACCCGGAAAAGCGCGATAGATCCGGGAGACGGTGTCACGGAGATCATCAACGAAAACTATCACGATTTCATCCCCACGATCGGCTTTTCCTATACTCCCAGACAATACTACTGGATGGACGGTTACCGTAAAGAGTACCTCTACTCCTACTACCCGACCATCTCCATCGAGTTCGGGCGGGCCATACCAGGCGTATGGAAAAGCAGCGGTAATTACGGACGTGTGGAGGCCGATATCCACCAAAGCATTTACCTGGGCCTGTCACGCCGGTTCAACTACCATATCAGCGGAGGGCTTTATACTGCTCAGAAGTCAACCTACTTTGCCGACTACCGGTATTTCACACGGCACAACTTCCCCGAATCATGGGGAGGAGACGATTTCGGAGGTGTCTTCCACCAGCTAGGAAGCGTATGGTTCAACGCATCCGACAAATATGTCCAAGCACATGCCATGTACGAAAGTCCATTCATGCTCTTTCAGCTATTCAAACCAGAAGCAACCAAGCACATCATCTCCGAACGTTTTTACCTCAGTCAGCTATGGATGCCAGTCAAACCCAGCTACACTGAAATCGGATACGGTTTCGGTAACCATATCTTCAACGTCGCCGCCTTCATCGGGTTCGATAAATTGAAATATGACGGGATCGGATTCAAGTTCGCATTCGAACTCTTCCAGTAAGTTCAGAACTGTGGACGGACAATCATAATACCACAATTGCGTTTGATACCCTGCACGTATTCCTGCAAAGGTTCTTCGTTCACGATCACCCGCTTCTGGACGGTCGAGGCATGGATAAAAGTAAGCATATCCCTTTCCCGGCAGACAATGCCGACGTGCGAGATATCCAGCCCTTTCACAGTCGTGACAAAACAGACGATATCGCCATTCCTGATTTGGCCGGCATACGCATTGATTTCATCCTGCGGAATATAATAATGCGGGCGGGCACTAATTTCTTTTTCCTTAGCCGCCATTACTGCGATACGTCCTGGATTTCCTTTCAACTGCTTGTAACTATCTGGATGTGTAGACATAAAGGACAGGTCAAGCTTAAGCGACTGCCCACCGATCTCTTTCGTAACATCCTTCAGATACCCTCTCTTTTCGTTTTCATATATCCAGTCAGCCGTATAATGGAGACGATCCGTATAATCGAGTGTCGCACAGCCGGAATTCCGATAACGCATATCTTTCAAAACAGAAACATACCCATCATAAGCAAGACGATGCTTGACAGACCAGGCCAAAGCAGCCGTATTCTCTACCAAAGTCATACAATCCAAGCCATGCAGGTTTATCACCAATGTTTCAAGCTCTTCCTCCAACGTCCCTGCTACATAAGGAGTTCCCAAGAAAAAACGGGCGGTTTCTACCATCAGGTCACCTGTCGGCAAAGCCGCTTTCTCCTTCACTGCCGTACAATAGCGTTCGTAAATAGCCTTATCCCTCTGAGCTTTTCCAGGTAGGGAAAGAAAAGCAAAAAAGAACAAACAAAATAGCGTCCGTTTCATCTCTTGATCCAATTTCAATCCTTTTTTGTCACTAACAGGTCTTCCAGCTTCACCAGTTCATCACGAAACTGAGCTGCTTCGATAAAGTCCAGCTTCTTGGCCGCCTCCATCATCTGCTTCTTCGTCCGTTCGATCGCTTTCTCAAGCTGTTTGCGATTCATATACTGAACTACCGGGTCTGCAACCAAGCTGGGTTCCGGTTCCACATAAGCATACGGTTCGCCTGTAACCGGTTGTTGTTTCTCCGCAACCAGGGAAACGCTGTTTTTGATAACCTGCTTAGGCGTAATGCCATGTTTCTCATTATAAGCGAGCTGTTTTTCACGCCTACGGGCTGTTTCGTCCATTGTCAGGCGCATACTGTCCGTTATCTTGTCAGCATAGAATATCACCTTCCCATTCACATTTCGGGCAGCACGTCCAGCCGTCTGCGTCAGCGAACGATGCGAGCGCAGGAAACCTTCCTTATCGGCATCCAAGATAGCGACCAAAGAGACTTCCGGCAAATCAAGTCCTTCACGCAGCAAGTTGACGCCGATCAGCACGTCGAACAACCCTTTCCGCAAATCATCCATGATCTGAATGCGTTCCAACGTATCGACATCGCTATGGATATAGTTGCAGCGGATTCCCATGCGCGTCAGATAAGCAGTCAGTTCCTCCGCCATACGCTTCGTCAATGTCGTCACCAAAACACGTTCGTCCACAGCAGCACGTTGTGTGATCTCCTCCATCAGATCGTCGATCTGGTTCAACGTCGGACGCACCTCGATAACCGGATCGAGCAAGCCTGTCGGACGGATCACTTGGTCCACCACGATCCCTTCGCTCTTTTCCAGTTCATAGTCGGCCGGTGTCGCACTCACGTAAATCGCCAACGGAGTCAGCGACTCGAACTCATCGAACGTCAACGGACGGTTATCCATCGCTGCCGGCAGACGGAAACCATAATCCACCAGATTCTTCTTACGGGAATAATCGCCTCCGTACATCGCCCGTATCTGCGGGATCGTCACGTGGCTCTCGTCAACCACCAACAGAAAGTCTTTCGGGAAATAATCGAGCAAACAGAAAGGCCGTTCACCCGCCTGGCGACCGTCAAAATAGCGGGAATAGTTCTCGATACCGGAGCAATGCCCCAACTCGCGTATCATTTCCAGATCAAACGTGACACGCTCGTACAAACGTTTCGCCTCGTAAGGCTTGCCGATTTCCCGCAAGAAATTCACCTGCGTCCCCAGATCAACATCGATCTGCCCGATAGCGGTATTGATACGTTCCTGGGTGGTCACGAAAAGGTTGGTCGGATAAATGTTCAGTTCATCCTGCTCGTCTATCTCCTGCCCGGTCTGCGGGTCGAACGAAGAAATGCGATCCACCTCATCGTCCCAGAACTCAATACGGTAGGCTGCCCCATCAAAAGTTTCGATAGCCGGAAAGATATCGACCGTATCCCCGTTTACACGAAAGCAGCCCCTGTTGAACTCTATCTTATTATTGACATAAAGGGCATCCACGAAACGGCGCAGCAGTTTATCCCTGTCTATCCGCATCCCCTTCTCCAGATGCACCACTTTCTCGGCAAAGGCTGTCGGATCCGCCATACCATACAGGCAGGAGACAGACGAAACGACAATAACATCCTTCCGCCCCGACAACAGTGAAGCGGTTGCACGCAGACGTAGTTTATCGATCTCGTCGTTGATCTGCAAATCCTTTTCTATGTAGGTGTCCGTCGTCGGCAGGTAAGCCTCCGGCTGGTAATAGTCATAATAAGAGACGAAATACTCGACGGCATTATTTGGAAAAAATGCCTTAAACTCGCTGTATAACTGGGCTGCGAGGGTTTTGTTATGACTCAGGATCAAAGTCGGCTTCCGCACTTCCTTGATCACATTGGCGATAGTGAAAGTCTTTCCGGACCCTGTCACTCCCAACAAGGTCTGGAAAGGCACACCACTCTTTATACCGTCGGACAGGGCCGCAATCGCTTCCGGCTGATCTCCTGTCGGACTGAATGGGGAAGATAATTCAAAGTTCATCCTTTATTTATAGGTTGTTTAGGTATAACCATCCAAAGGATCAGGTAAGCGATCACCCCGGAAAATACCGTAAAGATACTCAATAATATATATCCGATACGCACTAATGTAGGATCCCAGCCGAAATAATCGGCAATACCCGCACAAACACCTGCTATCATCCCGTTATTCGAACGGTAAAGTCTTTTAGGTTCTTCCATTGTTCTTTCTTTTTTTATTGTTTACTCGTTTCAAAAACAAAGTTGCTTTCGCAGCCTTGCCATAAATTGGTTCTTTTACAGGTAAGAAGCCACCTTCTTGCGGTCCGTTTCGACCGTCTCGAACTCGGAGGAAACGATGCTGCTGCCCATCGGGACATTCTCGTTCCGATATTCCATCTTGCTGTAGACGATGCTTCGAGCGGATGTATGAAACTCCTTCGCCCCGGTTTCCGCTTCGATGCGGGCGATGTTATTCTCCCGAACTCCGCACCCCGGCATGATGATGATGCGGCCTGCCGCACGTTTCACCAGTTCGGCAATGAGAGGAATCCCTTTCACGGCATCGGACTGCTGGCCGGAAGTCAGGATACGGTCACAGCCCAACTCAATCAACTGCTCCAATGCGGCAAAGGGATCGCGGCAAACATCAAAGGCGCGATGACAGGTGACAGACAACGGTTTGGCCGTCTCGATCAACCGGCGCATCAAAGGGACATCGATATCCCCGTCTTTCGTCAAGCAACCAAAGACTACGCCGTGCACCTTCAACTGCTTGCACAGTTCGATATCCAGCAACATCGACTGAATCTCTGCCGGCGTATAGAGGAAGTCGCCTCCACGCGGACGGATAATCACATTTATATCAATAGACGAAGTGAGTGCCTGCGCCATCCGGATCTCCCCGTAGCTGGGTGTCGTTCCCCCTTCCGGGATGCCGGCACAAAGTTCCACACGTTTTGCACCTCCGGCTTCTGCTTCCACACAGCTTTGTGCGGAGTTTGCACAAATTTCGATAATACGAGTCGGTTTCATAAGAATCTTACCATTATTGTTTCTACTACATACAAAGATAAAACTATTATGCGAAACTATCCTATATTCCCAGGAAAGAGATCGAATTGCATAGGCATCCATCTCAAAAACGGATGCCTGTCTGCATAAATCCTGTCGCCTACAAACCGAACAAAACACAAAATCTGGCGGACCTTTTTTGGCAGATTTGGCAGATTTTCTACTTTTGTACCCCCAAAACAAACAGGTTATCATGAAATCAGAAGCTTACAAAGGACATTTGGCTATGCTGATGGCAAACGTATTGTGGGGATGCATGTCTCCCTCTTCCAAGATTGTCTTATCCAGCGGATTAATAAATGCAATCTCACTAACAACTTTCCGGATGTTGGGTGCGGCAATAGTATTCTGGATCGCATCGATCTTTACCCGCAAGGAACACGTCCCTCATGAAGACCTGAAACACCTGTTTTTCGCGGCCCTCTTCGGAATCGTATTCAACCAAGGTACTTATATCTTTGGCGTGTCGCAGACTTCACCCATAGACGCAACGATCGTTGCCACCTCCACCCCCATCATCACCATGATCATCGCTGCTTTTTACCTGAAGGAACCGATTACGGGAACGAAGATCCTCGGTATCTTTGTCGGGGCAGCAGGTGCCCTGACGCTTATTCTGAGCGGACAGCAAGCGGCGGTAACAGGAAACGGCAGCAATAACGTGTGGGGAGATATCCTCTGCCTGATCGCACAATGCAGTTTTTCTATTTATGTAGTTGTCTACAAAGGATTGATCGGACGGTACTCGCCCGTGACGCTGATGAAATGGATGTTCACCTACTCGGCAATCTGTACGATCCCTTTCTCCTACAACAGTGTCGCAAGCATCGACTTCGCCACCCTGCCCCTGGATATCTACCTGAACATCGCGGTTGTCGTATTGGGAGGAACGTTCTTCGCCTACCTTCTCGTCCCGATCGGCCAACGGATTCTACGCCCAACGGTTGCGACCATGTACAATTATGTCCAACCGATCATCGCATCCATCATCACGGTCATAGTCGGCCTGGACACGTTCGGATTGATGAAAAGTATCGCGATCGCATTAGTATTCTTAGGGGTTTATATCGTGACACGAAGCAAATCAAAAGAACAGCTAAAACAGCTAAAAGGTGAAAGATGAAAGAGAGGCTTCGCATCCGGTTAATAAATCGGCTGAAAGTCAAAACAACTTTCACCTCTTCATCTGCTCCATCGCTTTCCAAAGAGAATCAGCAGGCACAGGAGCGACAATGCTGACCGGCTGTTTCGATACGGGATGGATGAATTCGGCACTGCGGGAATGCAGGCTGATGCCGCCGTCCGGATTGGAGCGGGGAAAACCATATTTCAAGTCGCCTTTGATTGGGCATCCCATCTTGGCAAGCTGGCAACGGATTTGGTGATGACGGCCTGTCTTCAGGTCTATAGCCAACAGATAATAGTTGTCCGAGCGGGCAATCACTTTATAATGCAGGACTGCTTTCTTGGCATTCGTCCGTTCCGTGTCATAAGCATAGCTCTTATTTTGCTTCTCGTTGCGAACCAGCCAGTTCACCAGCTCTCCCTCTTCTGCCGGCGGACAGTTCTTCACGATCGCCCAATAGGTCTTCTTTACTTCGCCGACCCGGAACATCTCGTTCAGACGGGCGAGCGCCTTGCTCGTCTTGGCAAATAACACGACGCCACTGACCGGACGGTCCAGACGATGCGTAACGCCGACAAAGACATTTCCGGGTTTACAATACTTCTCTTTCAGCCATGCCTTCAGCATGTCCGAAAGAGGAGTATCACCGGTTTTATCTCCTTGTACAATCTCGCGGCAAGTCTTATTTACCGCAATGATATGATTGTCTTCGTAAATAACCTCCATGAGTTCAAATTTATGATTTATGATTTATGGATTTATGATTTTGCAAAACAAACGTCACCTACATAAATCATAAATTATAAATCATAAATCTCTTTACATATTCATACCGCCATCAACCTGGATCACCTGTCCTGATACATAAGAAGACATATCGGAAGCCAGGAATGTAGCGATGTTGGCCACATCTTCAGGCGTACCGCCACGGCGCAAAGGAATCTTCTTTGCCCATTCGGCCTTGACTTCTTCCGGCAGACCGGCTGTCATATCAGTAATAATGAAGCCCGGGGCGATTGCATTGGCACGGATACCGCGTGAACCCAGTTCCTGCGCGATAGACTTAGCCAGGCCGATCATACCGGCTTTGGATGCCGAATAGTTACTCTGACCTGCATTACCATGTACACCAACCACAGAAGCCATATTGATGATACTGCCCGAACGCTGTTTCATCATCACCGGAGTACAAGCGTGGATAAAGTTGAAAGCCGATTTCAGGTTGACACCGATGACGGCATCCCACTGACCTTCACTCATACGCATCATCAGACCGTCTTTCGTGATACCAGCATTGTTTACGAGGATATCCACACGACCGAAATCTTTTACGATTTCAGCAACGACATTGTGTGTTTCTTCGAAATTGGCCGCATTGGAAGCATAGCCTTTTGCTTTAACACCCAATGCTTCGATTTCCTTCTGGGTGGCCAGACCGTTTTCGTCGATCACCAAATCCGTGAATGCGATATTTGCACCCTCTGCGGCGAATTTCAATGCGATCGCCTTACCAATACCACGTGCGGCCCCCGTAACGATTGCCACTTTACCTTCTAATAATTTCATATTAATTCCGTTTTAAATTCAACACTTAATCAAGCAAGCCCCCGTAGAATAGCCACCGCCGAACACGGTAATGGCAACCAGGTCGCCTTTCTTGAAACTATGATCATTTTGGGCATATACCAATGCTGAGCTTACCGAACCGGTATTTCCCAATTCTTCAATATTATGCAGGAATTTCTCTTCCGGCAGATTGAGCTGTTTGGCAATATTGGACATGATACGCATATTGGCTTGATGGCCGATGAAATATGTCAGGTTGTCCAACGTATAGCCATTCTTTTCCAAGAGATAGAGCACGTTCTTCGGCATATAGGTACAAGCTTGGATAAAGACGTCGCGTCCTTCCGGCATCATGATTCCCCCGTCGCACGGACGAAGATGAACCGCATCCGGAGCCTTGCCCAGATAACCAAGTCCTTGTGTGTATACTTCCACGATCTCGGAATCCTTTTCCGAAACGCGTTCCTTCGAGATGAAGAAGGCCGCAGCCGCATCGCCCCAAAGGTGGCCGGCTTTCGGATTCGTCTCATTATAGTAGGCCGAATTCTTGTCGGCGGAAAGGATCAACGCTTTTGTTGCTTTTCCCATAGCAAAATACCCTTCCACAACTTCCAACGCATTCAGGAATGAGGAGCAGGCGGAAGAAAGATAGAGCGCTTTCGCATTTTCAATATGGAATTCATGCTGGGCAAGATGAGCCGCAGTCGCTACCGTATCGTACGGAGAATAAGAGGCGGAAACAATCAAATCTACATCCGTAATATCATACGGCAATTTAGGCAGGGCGTTACGAACAGCCTCCATACTCATCGTATTAATATTTTCCTCGGCTTTTGCCTTAGACCGGGAACGAATCCCGGTGCGCTGTTCAATCCACTCGCTGGTTAGCCCGTTTAACTCTAAAAAATGTTGGTTATCTACCCGTTCTTCAGGTACATAAAACCCTGTTGCATTAATAAACATTCCTCAGTATTGTGTTACTTTATCTTTATACCATTGAATATCAAATTCATTACATTATCTCTCCGTTTAATCCGCTGGCTGATATTATCCCCCATGATTCCACGTATATACGGAACTTCCAACCCCTTCAGGGCATGATGAAGAACGACCGCCGTAATCTCGGTATCGGGCATCGCGAAAATTCCTTCCTTCACTCCAGCTTCCAGAATTCCCTGTATCAATTCCGTCTCACGGATATCGAAGTTTTTCCTGATCTTCTCCACCCGCCAAATGTCACGAAAAAAATTAGCTTTCAATGTCCCGTTACGGAACACCAGCGCCTTGATTGCATCCAATCTTGCATAAAGAAATGTCATCAACTTTTCGTCCGCCGGCAAGTCTTTCGCTGCTACATCCTGCAGCATCTTGTACAGTTGGTCCAACTCGGACTCGACTACTGCCAGATAAATCTCGTTTTTACTTTTAAAGTATGTGTAAAGCGTCCGCCTTCCCTTTTTGGATGCCTGTGCAATATCGTTCATTGTCGTATTATCCACCCCCATGCGGGCAAACAATTGTCTGGCCACATCCACCAACATCTCACGTGTCTTAGAAACTGTCATCGGCATTTGTATTGCACATTTTGATTAAAACTGTGCGCAAAAGTACCGGAAAAAATAATAACTACCAAAAACATACTTACATTTTATCCAAACAAACCTTTATAATAGAGATATGAACCAATCGTTCTCTAAAAGAGCGGAACTGATTTCCGGATAGTTATTCCAAACTATATCTTTTAACCCTAAGATGAAGAAAACTGCCGGAAAATTTGTTTTATCAAAAATAAGTCGTACCTTTGCACTCGAAATCAGAAATGATTACAACTACATCGCGGAGTGGAGCAGTGGTAGCTCGTTGGGCTCATAACCCAAAGGTCGTAAGTTCGAGTCTTGCCTCCGCAACTCAGTAAACCTTCGGTTCTTCAGGATCGAAGGTTTTTCTTTTTCAGCTCCTCCCCCAATTTATTAGTCCCATAAAAAAACCTCTGTTTATTTTCCTATGGAACTTCCGTGAACAAACGTTCGATCCGGAACCGGGAGAAACGGTCAAATTGACTGCTATAAGACTGTTATTGAAGGAAATAGCAACAGGCTCTACATCCGACATTTCATCTCAAATAAAAACGGTGCAGTCAATAGCACAATATAAACCATTCATTACAAGCTCCTTACAGAGGTTTTCCGTCACTTGTGGTAATCCTACATCTTAAAATAAATATATTAATATATATAGGCTTATTTCCGTATTTCCTTGCACCTTTTTTTTAAACCGGCATAGGCAAAGATACGACTGGTACGAGAAAAATCCCTTCTTTCGCATCCGGAAGTCCGGTCTTTTACCTCCCGAACTTCGTGGTTTGACACGCCGAAGTCCCTTACTTCGCACACAGAAGTCCCTTGTTTCAAGGTTCACCCAGATATTGCACGATCGTCCTCACCTGCAGGGGAGTCAACATCTTCTTCCCCTTCCTCCAACCGTTACCCTGCAGCTCCGCCTTTAGCTCCGGATTGACCCCCACCCATTTGGACAACCGTTTGCCAGCCGATGCCGGCATCAAATCCGGACCGTAAAGGACCGCCAATTCCTGCCACCCGTAACTCCTGACTTCGAATTCATTCAGCATCATAATCCCATTGTTTTATTGCCCTATAAAGATAAGCAATAATTGCTGATATTCAAAATATAATAGCATTTATATTCTACCTATTTCTGCACCTATCTTCACCGATATTCGCCGATATTCCCGAAAGCGTATTCCTGCCTGCCGTGGGGCCCTACCTTTGTGTTGTCATCGATAAAGAAAACAGATAAATAGCCTCGGAAACAAACAGCAAAACAGTGTCGAACAAAATTTAAACAGGCGCTAAGTCCGGCATGAACTCTCTGGCACATTTGTTGTTATTCTATATATGCATTAAATTCAGAAAAAGAAGCAGACTTAATAACATATATAAATATGGCCTATATAGATTATTACAAAATTTTGGGAGTAGACAAAAGCGCTTCGCAGGACGACGTCAAAAAGGCGTACAAAAAGCTTGCGCGGAAATACCATCCCGACTTGAACCCGAATGATCCGGACGCTCACCGCAAATTTCAGGAAATAAATGAAGCCAATGAGGTGCTCAGCGACCCGGAGAAACGGAAGAAATATGACCAGTATGGAGAAAACTGGAAACACGCCGACGAGTTCGAAGCCCAACAGCAGCAATATCGCCAATATCAAAACGGGCAAGGCGGAGGAGCCTACTGGAGCAGCTCCGGCGACGGCAGCGAATTCTCCGACTTCTTCGAACAGATGTTCGGCGGCATGGGTGGCAGAGGCAGACACAGCCACGGTTTCCGCGGACAAGACTACACGACAGAATTGCAGGTCTCTTTGACAGATGCTGCCAAGACACACAAGCAGATCATCACCGTAAACGGCAAAAACCTGCGTATCACCATCCCGGCCGGTATCGCCGACGGACAGACCATCAAGCTGAGAGGACAGGGCGGACCGGGTGTAAATGGCGGGCCGGCAGGCGATTTGTATATCACCTTCCATATCCCGGAAGACAGCCGGTTCAAACGAGTGGGCGATGACTTGTACGTCACTGTTCCTTTAAACCTATATACGGCAATCCTCGGCGGCGAACAGATTGTCGAGACAATGGACAGTAAAGCCAAGCTCAAAGTCAAACCGGGAACCCAAAACAACACAAAGGTACGGTTGAGAGGAAAAGGATTCCCTGTTTATAAGGAAGAAGGAAAGTTCGGCGATATGATAGTGACCTACTCCATCGACATCCCGACCAACCTGACGGACAAACAAAAAGAATTGTTCCGCGAAATACAAAGTCTTAATTAAAAAACGAGATTGTTATGCAAACAGATTTAATCATAGTCAGTGAATATTGCCGGATATGCCATATCGAACCATCGTTTCTCTACCTATTACAAAAAGGTGGCCTGATAGAGATAGACACGGTAGAAGGGGAAAGCTACCTTCCCGCCTCCCAATTGTATGACGTAGAACGATATACTCGTATGTATTACGACTTGTCTATCAACATAGAGGGGATCGACGCCATCCATCATTTGCTGGGCCGGGTAGAATCTCTGCAACAGGAGGTGAATCGGTTGAAAAGCAAACTGAGGCTATACGAAACAGAAAATCATGATTCGATAGAAGATTTATAAGCTATCAAAATGCTGTTTCTTAAGGCCGGAGAACCGGGGTACAAGAATATTTCACAAACTATTTGTAAATAAATTTGGATTGTAAGAATATTTTTGTACCTTTGCACTCGCAATCGGGAATGATCGCAACTATATCGCGGAGTGGAGCAGTGGTAGCTCGTTGGGCTCATAACCCAAAGGTCGTAAGTTCGAGTCTTGCCTCCGCAACCAGTAAAAAGAGAATCAAGCAATTGGTTCTCTTTTTTTTATTTACCTTTACCACTAAATAAAAAAACGGATATGAGTCAGATAGAATTGATCCTGAGCCGCCACGGCGAGACGGAAGAAAACAAATTGCATATTATGCAAGGCCAGCTCCCCGGCCATCTGTCGGAACTGGGCAAGCAGCAGGCCAAAGCATTAGCAGAAACGCTGGACAAGGAGGAGCTGGACGTGATCGTGTGCAGCGACCTCGCACGTAGCTACGACACAGCAATGGCCGTCGCCCGGCAGAAAGGATTGCAGCCGGTGGCGACTCCTCTTCTTCGCGAAATGGATTGGGGCATATATACCGGGAAAGTAGCGGATGAGATGGATTTTACGACACTGCCGGAAAGCGTGGAGACTATAGAAGCCCTATACAAAAGAGCGGGAGATTTTGTCGACTTCCTGAAAAAGGAGTTTCCGGGAAAGCGGATCCTGGCGATCGGGCATGGAGGCTTCAACCGTGCCATCATCGTGCAGCTGGAGAAACTGCCTCCTGAAAAGATACTGAGTTTACCGATCATGAAGAATACGGCATGCATGCGTTTCACGCTGCCGTAATCTCCCAACGGCTTAAATCATTAGCGGATGGTGATCGTGCAGTTTTCCAGGCTGTCGATAATGGCAAGGCTTTCTACACGCACGTCCGCTTCGTTCAGCACATCGCGTCCCTTCTGGAAAGCTTTTTCGATGATAAAGCCCATTCCTTCCAGCTTGGCGCCAGACTGTTTCACCAGGTCGAGCACGCCCATTGCGGCATTGCCATATGCCAGAAAGTCGTCAATAAAGAGGATACGGTCATCGGCAGTCAGAAAGTTGTTACTGATACACACCGTGTAATCGCGGTCTTTCGTAAACGAATGGACAACGGTAGACAACATATTCTCCATCGTCTTCGGTTGTTTTTTCTTGATAAAAACGACAGGCAGATGCATGATGTATCCCACCATAATCGCCGGAGCGATACCACTTGCTTCTATCGTCACGATCTTATTGATATCCGCATCTCGGAAACGATAAATAAATTCTTCTGCCACCTTATAAAGCAACATGGGATCCATCTGATGGTTAATAAAGCTGTCAACCTTTAAAATCCCTCCCGGAAAACATCTGCCATCCTGCAGAATACGTTGTTTTAGTAATTCCATTTTTATTCTGTTTTATCTTCTTTGACTCGTATCAATACATTTGCAAAAATAGCGGCAAGTCCACCGGTTGTGATCCCGGACGAAAAAATACCCTTTACAGCTTCCGGCGCCGTATTCAGGATATCCGGCATCAGCTCCACTCCCAAGCCAAGCGAGAGGCTGACCGCCAAAACCAAAGTAGCCTTCCGATTGATTTCCTGCGAAGCGATAATCCGTATGCCGGCAGCCGCAACCGTACCGAACATCAATAAGGTCGCCCCACCCAACACCGGGTCAGGCATCAAGGAAAAGACAACACCGACAACAGGGAACAGCCCTAACAGCACCAACATACCGGCGATATAATATCCGACATTCCGGCTGGCAACTCCCGTCAGCTGGATAATACCGTTATTCTGCGCAAAGATCGAATTGGGGAAAGAATTGAAAATCCCAGCAATAAAGGAGTTCACCCCATCCGCCAGCACGCCGCCCGAAACACGCTTCAGATAGTCCTCTCCTTCTATTGACTTTCCTGAGATCATCGAGTTGGCCGTCACATCGCCGGTAGCTTCGATCGCCGTAATCAGATACACCAGGCCGATAGCGACAAAGGCGGAGAAATTCAGATCCAACCCATATTTGAAAGGCATCGGGATATTGAATCCCATCAGGCTTTGCGAAGAAGCCGCCGCCATATCGACCATGCCGAGAAAATAGGCCAGCGCATAACCGATGCACAACCCCAATACGATCGAACTCATACGAAGATACTTGTTCTTGCAACGGTTAAAGAACAGGACACTCAGCAACACTGTCGCCGCCACCCCTATATTCCGGATGCTCCCGAACGTCCCGTTATCCATCGCACCATAGCCGCCGCCACATGAAACGACTCCAACCTTGATCAAGCTAAGTCCGATCAGCAGCACCACGATGCCCGATACCAGTGGAGTTATGATAGAACGCATATACTTGAATGTCCGGCTGATTACCATCTCGATCGGGGCTGCCGCAATACACGCCCCGAATATAAGGGGCAATCCTCCTGCCAGTCCGGCCGTTATGATCGGACCGATGAAAGAAAAACTCGTTCCTTGGATACAAAGCAACTTCGCCCCTACCGGACCAATCCGGCGACACTGTATGAATGTCGAGACGCCAGATGCAAAGAGTGCCATCGAAACCAGAAAACCGGTTGTTTCGAGATCCAGCTTCAAGGCTCCGGCAATAATCAACGGGGGCGTAATGATCGCCACAAAGATCGCCAGCAAATGTTGTAAAGCGGCAAACAGGGCTTCCTTAAAAGGGGGACGGTCGTCTATACCATAAATCAGATCGGTCTTTTCGACCGGTTCAATCGTTTCTTCCTGCTCTTCCAGGTTTAGTTTCATATCTTTACTATTCGTCTATTATAAATTCAGTTCTTTTAATGTTTCTCCTTTAGCATTCAGCACACGAAGAGTCATCTCCTTCCCTTTCTTCTGCAAAATCATCACCGTAGCTCCATCCATCCGGTAACCGCCACCCACTACGACAGGATAGTTGTTTCCGTCAGCACCTTCAGGGATATAAGCGAAACGATGAGTATGCGCATTGATACTGACAGCGAACGGTGCTTTCTCAAGGATCGCTCCCCACTCGTCCCGGCAAGGATTATACGAATCATAGTCCTCTCCTTTCCCAAAGATGGGAACATGATGGATCAGCACCCGCTTAGAGGCTTTCTTGAAGGCTCTGGACGCCAACTCTTCCTTGAGGAAACCCACCTGTGCCTTACGCAGGTCTGAAAAATCATTCAGCCCATAATAGACCCAATGCGTATCCGGTTTGTCTTCACCGCAATCCAGCATGACGATACGCGTATCGCCCCAGTTGAAAGCGCCGTAGGTTTTATCGCCCACATAGTCGAAAAGACTGCGCAGGCCGATCGAATAGGCATTGCGTATCTCATGGTTGCCACGGATATAGAACACAGGCACCCGGTCGGCTCCGACCGTTTCGTTCAGCTCACTGAGGAAACAGGTAGCCTCGTCATGATTGGCCGGATCATCGATGCAGTCACCATTGAAAACGACAAAATCATATTTCAAATCCTTCACCTGCTTATACAGTGCCTGCAAAGTCTCGGAATGTTTATGCAGGTCGTTGAATATAATGGCCGTAAAATCGGTGTCCGTCGTAGTAGGCAAGGTAAAAGTATGGAAATCGGAAACGGCAGTTTCGCCGAACACCTTCTTATAAGCATGATAGAGCATGATTTCCTGCGAACAAACCCGGTAATAATAGGTTTTTCCCGGTTCCAGTCCGTCCAGTCTGATTTTATTTTGCAGATCGTTGCAGATCACCTGCCCATCCACGATCGTACGAGCCTTCTGCAGGTGTTCCTTATCGGTTCCGTATTCCACCCAGCTATAAGTCGGGACGGTAGTCTGCCACATGACCGTAATTCCATTTCCTACAGGATTTTGCAGATAGGGCTCCGTACGGAATATCTTGCCCGCAGGCTGATTGAAGATAATATCCGTGATGATCGGGCGGTGGTCGGAAGCGGCCGGCTCATCCCATACACGGGATGAGATGCGGGTAAAGGCAGTCGTATCTTTCGCATAGGCCGCAATATAGTCAATAGTTTCGTCGGGGTTATTCGCCGGGAAAGTCGGCTTCTTCGTATCCGTCAGGATCACAAAATCGTTCTGCAGTTGCCGGATAAACTCCGAACCGGGATGCGCATTCATATCGCCGGCTATGAAGAAAGGCTTGTTTGCCGAAGCCGCCACCTGTCTGATGACCGGCAAGGAAAGCATCCGGTCTTCCTCGGTCAGCGAAAGGTGCGTACAGCAATAAATATACTTTTCAAATTCTACGACAAGCAGCGCACGGGCTTCTTCCCTTCCAGGCAGGGGCAGATAACGATAGCCAAGAGGCTTCTCCTTGCTCAACATGCCGATACCATATTTCCCTCCATCGTAATCAATTGCCGGAGCATACATATGATGCATCAGGGTGAGGCCGGCAATTTCCTGCAAGACGTCTTTTCCTCCACTACGGCCTGTCACACTGTCGATCTCCTGTACTGCCACGACATCGGGACAAACTTTATTGATCACTGCCGCCGTACGCCGAAAGTCGGTCACATCGTCCATTCCTCTACCGTTACGGATGTTATAACTCATAATGCGCAAAGTATTATTCTCGCGCTCGCTTCTCTCCTTCGAGTAGACTTTTCCCAATGGCAACAACATCATCAATGCCGCCGCCAACCAAACCGCCTGTTTCATTTTATCGCCGGATTTATAGATTAGGCCACAAAAGTAACAACTTTCCATGAGTCCGGCAAGATAAATCCTCATCAGGAAACCCATAGGGGTAGCCGTCAACCAAACACGACGTCCAACGTCCGTATCATATCGTCAATATCCTCTTCCGTCGTGTCCCACGAAGTGACAAATCGGGCTTCATTGATTTCCTCATTCCACATATAGAAGAAATATTTTTCTTGCAACTTCTTCAGCGGTTCCGTGGGAATGGTAAAGAAAAGCTGGTTGGATTCTACTTTCTGGGTAAACCGTATCTGCGGATATTTTTTCAAAGCTTCAGCCAAGCGATAAGCGCTACTATTTGCTTTCCGTGCGTTTTCCAACCACAGGTCATTTTCCAGATAAGGAATAAACTGGCAGGAAAGATAACGCAGTTTGGAAGCCAATTGAGCAGATTGCTTTCTGAAATACTGCAAATTCTCAGTTATCTCAGGACGGAAAGAAACCACAGCCTCTCCCATCATCATCCCATTCTTAGTTCCCCCGAAACTCAGGATATCCACCCCGGCATCGACGGTCACCTCCCGCATCGAACAATTCAGATAAGCACAGGCATTCGCCAAACGTGCACCGTCCATATGCAGATACATGTTATAAGAATGCAACAGATCAGCAATCGCTTTGACCTCCTCGATCGTATAAATCGTCCCCAACTCGGAAACCTGTGAAATATAAACAGCTTTCGGTTGCGAATGATGGCAGACACCGAAATTATGCAGACGAGGTTTGATCAATTCCGGCGTCAGTTTTCCGTCCGGAGCCGGAATCGTCACGATAGCACAACCAGTCATACGGGCAGGAGCACCACACTCGTCCACATTGATATGAGCTGTTTCAGCGCACAAAATACTATTGAACGGACGTGTCACAGCCTGCAAAGCTACAGTATTCGCCCCTGTTCCGTTAAAAACAAAAAAAGGCGATGCCATTTCGCCAAACACTTCTTTAATTTTCGCAGTAGCTGCTGCTGTCCAGGGATCGTCACCATATCCTACAGCATGGTTATCGTTCGCCTTTATCACGGCATCCATCACCAAAGGATGAACACCCGAATTGTTATCACTTGCAAAACTTCTCATTTCCGTTTAAAATTTTGAGCCAAAAGTAATAAAAATAAACGGGAGCACCCCTTGGATACTCCCGTTTATTTTTTCACATATTTATTTTAAACTTCACCTCAACTTCGATGAAAATCTTTCAAGACTTTCTGCAATTCCTGACGAGCGAAGAAGATACGGCTTTTAACCGTTCCCAGAGGTACACATAGCTTCTCTGCAATTTCATTATACTTGTAACCACTCAAAAACATGGAGAACGGGATTTTCAACTCATCGTTCAGGCTGTTTATCGCTTTTGTTATCTCTTTGATTTGATAAGCACCGTCAGGAGAATCAAAACCTGAGTCATTCACTACATCCAGATTATACAGGTCGACACCCTGGTCAACGACAGTCTGTGTACGAACGATTTTATGGTAGTTATTTATGAAGATATTACGCATCACAGTTAAGACCCTTCCTTTGAAATTAATATTATCTACAAACTTTTCCTGATTGTCCAAAACTTTCAGCGTTGTGTCTTGCATCAAATCCTGGGCGTCATCCCGATTTGCGGTGAGCATTAATGCAAAATTCATCATGTTTTCTTGCATGCTCAATAATTTTTTCTGAAATTGCAACGCATTCATATTACTTATTTTTTTATATGTTTAATACCGGTTTGGCATTATCCTTCACCATTGAAGGACATTACAAATGTAGGAATAATATTTTAAATACAATGCGGTTTGATGATTATTAATATTAAAAATCGTAACTTAATACATTTATAACAAACAGTATTGAAAATGAGCAGTATTTACAAGTTTTGCAACAACTAAAATACAAAATTCACAACATGTATGTTACAAATTCGTACAACATGTAAAAGAGATGGAGAATAATATAAAATGAAGAAAAATTTAGGACTTTTTTTAGCTATCATATTGGTTCTGATAGCTCCATTTATATCAGCGGCAGACACCTTGCACCCGCTAATATATAAAATCGATATAAAAAAAGAGATAAGCAACACCACACGCCTGTATCTTAGCAATGGTTTAGCGGAAGCCTACGCTTTGGGTGCAGACGCCGTCCTGATCCATATGAACACATACGGCGGCCAGGTAGATGCTGCAGACTCGATGCGTACGGCTATTTTGTACAACCCCATCCCTGTCTATGTCTTCATCGACAACAATGCGGCTTCTGCTGGGGCGCTCATTTCCATCGCATGTAAAAAAATTTATATGCGGAAAGGTGCAAATATCGGGGCAGCCACCGTCGTGAACCCAACAGGGGAAGCAATGCCAGACAAATACCAATCCTATATGCGTTCCATGATGCGTTCGACAGCCGAAGCGCATGGACAAGATACAATCGTCCAAAAAAACGACACCTTATACAAATGGAAACGAGACCCGTTGATAGCCGAAGCGATGGTAGACGAACGGGTTGCCATTCCAAATCTGATAGACACAGGAAAAGTCCTTACTTTCACAGCACAGGAGGCTCAAAAGTGGGGATATTGCGACGGTATAGCAGAAAATCCGGATGAAGTAATCACGCAATATTTGGGATATAAAGATTACAAAATGAAAAGTTATATCCCTAGTTGGCAGGACGATTTAAAAGGATTTTTGATGAATCCTATTTTTCAGTCTATTTTGATCATTATTATCATCGGCGGTATTTATTTTGAAATGCAAACGCCAGGACTGGGCTTCCCTTCTGCTGCCTCCCTGCTGGCGGCAATCCTCTACTTTGCACCACTCTATATAGATGGGCTGGCGGCAAACTGGGAGATTCTGGTTTTTATCATCGGCATTCTATTGCTCGCAGTGGAAATCTTCATCATTCCGGGATTCGGGGTTGCCGGAATTAGCGGTATCATATTGATTATCGGCGGCCTAGTCATGGGCTTACTGAACAACGATCATTTCGATTTCGAAGGAGTCAGCGGAAAAGAGATCGGGAAAGCGACATTGACAGTCCTGGTCGGATTAGTGACAGGCTTCAGCCTGATGATCTGGCTGTCTAATAAAATCGGACACCGGGGAATGTTCCGGAAAGTCGCGCTAAATACAGATTTGGAAAATGCGATATCATCCCCTGATTTATCTTCGTTAGTCGGGAAAGAAGGTACAGCCGCAACCGTATTGCGTCCTTCCGGGAAAGTGTCGGTCGACGGAGTATTTTATGACGGGATTTCCGAATCAGGCTTTATAGAGAAAGGGGACAAGGTCAAAGTTGTCCGTTTTGAGAATGCACAAGTGTATGTGGAAAACCTTTAAGACACGGCCGTTTTGGCACTTTCTACGCAGGGACGCGTTGATATAAGATATGCTTGTCTATTACAAGGTATTGCAAGGTGTTCATGGCCAGGAGATCGCTCAGAATGTTTTTCGCGGTATAATAATTGATCCGCCCGATCCGGCAAAACTGGCTGATATTGATATGGGGATGATCATCCAGATAAGCAAACAAACGTTCCACAGGTTTGCTTATCTTCAATAAAGTCCCGTCCGGTTTATGCTTTTTCTGCCAGGCAAGCACCAACACTTCATTTGCCAAAATATTTTCATCGGCGACCCTTATGTAGGCTTTAAACTTATCATCCTTATCGGGAGCGGTATGCGGTTTATCCAAACTGGGGGCGATGTACACCTCAAGAACCGTTTTGCCGTTCACCTCCCAGCGTGTCGCCTCAAAGGGGACTTCCGGGCGGGTATACATCTTGGAGGCCGCTTCAATCATATAATATTCTTCTTCGCTTCGGACACCGGAGATATTCCCGTTATCTTTCACACCGATCAGGAGACGTCCACCGTCGGTATTGGCAAAAGCACTCAGCGTACGCGCAATCTTCTTACTGTCGCTCACTTCGAATTTAAAATCAAGTTGTTGGTGTTCCCCCTGCTCTATCAACGCTTCTATCGGATGCATCTTCTTCATTTTGGCAATTTTTTAGATCGGCAAAATTAAAATAAATACATAACTTTGCCAACAGAAAAAACAATGAAAGCATGTCTCAAATACCTTCTCTTATATCGGATCTTGCTGTCATACTGATTTCAGCGGGATTGGTCACCTTGCTTTTCAAATGGTTAAAGCAACCGGTCGTACTCGGATATATCGTAGCCGGAATTCTTGCCGGTCCGTCTATCACTCAAATACCGACTGTCACGAATATAGAAAGTATCCGTATCTGGGCGGATATAGGCGTAATCTTCCTCTTATTCGCTTTAGGACTCGACTTTAGTTTCAAAAAGCTGATGAAAGTCGGCGGAACAGCTGTGATCGGAGCTATTACCATCGTGATAGGCATGATGACACTTGGCTATACTACCGGATTATCTTTAGGTTGGGGACATATGAACAGCCTTTTCCTCGGAGGAATGCTTTCCATGTCGTCTACAACCATTATTTTCAAAGCGTTCGACGATATGGGACTACGCAATCAGAGGTTTGCCGGAGTGGTCTTCGGAATCCTTGTTGTCGAAGATCTGTTTGCCGTTTTACTAATGGTTTTACTGTCTACATTGGCAGTCAGTAAACACGTAGAGGGAATGGAACTGCTCAACAGTGTGATCAAACTGGGAGTCTTTTTGCTTTTCTGTTTTGTTATCGGCATTTATCTAATTCCCTCTTTTCTAAAAAAAGCCAGGACTTTCCTGAATGACGAGACCTTGTTGATCGTCAGCCTGGGATTATGCCTCGGAATGGTTATCATTGCCACGAAAGCTGGTTTTTCTTCCGCTTTGGGAGCTTTCGTCATGGGATCTATCTTGGCAGAAACCATTGATGCGGAACATATCGAACATATTATCAAACCAGTAAAAGATCTTTTTGGAGCTATATTCTTTGTCTCTGTCGGGATGTTGATCGATCCGGCATTGCTGTGGGAATACAAAATTCCGATCCTGATTCTCACGTTGGTCGTAATGACCGGACAAATATTATTTGCCAGCTTCGGGGTCTTGCTTTCTGGACAACCGGTCAAGATTGCCATACAATCTGGTTTTTCTCTCGCTCAAATAGGCGAATTTGCTTTTATCATTGCATCGTTGGGGCTGTCATTAGGGGTAACCGATAATTTCCTCTATCCTATTGTCGTAGCGGTTTCAGTTGTCACGACTTTCTTTACGCCCTACATGATTCGTATGGCAGAACCTGCATGCCGGGTTGCCGACCGGATCATACCGAAGTCATGGATGAAATTTCTCGAACGTTATTCTTCCGGTTCCAATACCATACATCAGAAAAGCGCCTGGAATAAACTGTTGAAGGCGCTGATCCGCATAGTCGGCACTTATACAGCCGTTACCCTTGTCCTGATCTTTATCTGGCTTCAGTTCATAGCTCCTTTTATCATGAAAGAACTTCCGGGCATACGGGGAGCGGGCATCTCACTCGTTCTGATCCTGCTACTAATAGCTCCCATGCTGCGTGCGATCATGATGAAGAAGAACCATTCCGCCGAATTCCAACAATTATGGCTGGACAGCAAGTACAACCGGGGACCATTGGTTTCATTGGTCATTTTGCGTATTATATTATGTATCGGCCTAGTCATGCTGCCCGTCGCCCGTTTGTTGAATGCCACAGTCGGTATCGTACTGGCGATCGCAGCAACTGTCATCGTTATTGTCATTTTATCCAAACGGCTGAAAAGACAATCCATCCTGATGGAACGACATTTTTTCAGTAACCTCTCCGCACGTGAATTGGAGAACGAGCGGAAAGCTCCGATCAACCAACGGTTTGCCAACCACCTGTTGGAACGCGACCTTCATTTAGCCGATTTTGAAGTAAAGCAGAACTCCCCCAGCATGGGAAAAACCTTGAAGGAACTCAACTTCCGCCAGAAATGCAATGTCAACATCGTAACGATCATTCGGGGAGAACAGCGGATTAATATTCCCGGAGGAGAAGAACGTCTCTATCCATTTGACAAATTGGTAGTAGTCGGTGCAGATGTCGATCTTGAACATTTCCGCCAATATCTGGTCGAGCGATATAAAAAGGCCCAAACCGACAAGGAGCAGACGACGCATGAAGTCAATATGGAACAATTCACCATCGCCGAAGGATCCCATCTGATCGGGCGTACAATTCTGGAATCAGGCATACGGGACAGGTCTGCCTGTCTGGTCATCGGTATCGAACGAGGTTCCTCTTCCATCAAAAACCCATCTCCTTCAACTGTTTTTGAAGAGGGGGATATTGTATGGATTGTTGGAGAACATGAAAAAGTCGTTCAGTTAAGCGAAGGAAAAACGGTGAACAATTGATAATTTCATAAATCATAAATTATAATTCATAGATCATGAAGTTTATAGGAATAATTCCTGCACGCTACGCCTCTACCCGCTTTCCGGGGAAGCCACTTGCCGATTTGGCAGGCAAGCCGATGATCCAACGGGTATACGAACAAGTCCAAAATGTGCTTGATTCAGTTTGCGTAGCTACGGACGATAACCGTATAGAAGCAGCCGTCCAAGCTTTCGGCGGCAATGTCATCATGACATCCGACCAACACAAAAGCGGTACGGATCGTTGTTATGAAGCGTATTGTAAAATCGGAGATGGATACGATGTGGTTGTTAACATACAAGGCGACGAACCTTTTATCCAACCGGAACAGATCGAAATACTAAAAGCATGTTTCATCGATGACAGCATCCAAATCGCCACCCTGGTAAAACCATTTCGCCCGGATGATGATTTCGAAACGACCTTATTCAACGCCAATTCACCGAAAGTAGTTTTGAACAAGAAGAATGAGGCTATGTACTTTAGCCGTTCGATCATTCCTTACATGAGAGGCAGGAAATATACCGAATGGCTGCCGAATCATACCTATTACAAACATATCGGGCTATATGCTTACCGCGCCGACACACTCAAAGAAATTACCCATTTACCCCAATCCCCTCTGGAACTGGCTGAAAGCCTGGAACAACTGCGCTGGCTAGAAAACGGCTACAAGATTAAAGTTGGAATTACCCAGCAGGAAACAATCGGTATCGACACGCCAGAGGATATGGAAAAGGCATTGGCCTTCTTGAAAAATAGGGAGTATCAACCGACTAATGAATCGGCATCCGCATAAAAAGGAATGCCGGTTGCTTTGGAGAGCAACCGGCATTCTTTTTATCCCATCAGATTCGACTTCTCAACGGCGACGGTTATTCTCCCGCTGTTGTTTCTGTCTTTCCAACTGGGCCTGTTGAGCTTTCTGGGCTTCTTCCAAACGTTTCATGAAACCAGACTTCTTCATCGGCTTTTTCTTGTTTTCTTCCAACTTGGCCAACAGCTTATCTTCGTTAATCGTATAACGGAAAATTACAGTTTGCAAAATCGTGATCAATGTGGAGATGAAGTAATAGTAGGTCAAACCGGATGCATACTGATTGAAGAATACCAACATCATCAGCGGCATCATGTACATCATCGCCTTCATGCCCGGCATCTGCTGCTGTCCAGTGTTCGTCTGATCCATATTGAACTTCGTATATATGATGTTCGTTACGGTCATCAACAAACAGAACAAACTGATATGATTTCCGAAGTACGGTGTAATAATAGGAATATATGTATTCCAGCTTACAATCGCATCATAAGTAGACAAGTCGTGTGCCCAAAGGAAACTCTGGTGACGCAATTCTATAGCCGACGGAAAGAACATGAACAGAGCGACCAGGATCGGCATCTGTAACAACATCGGAACACATCCTGCCATCGGACTCGCTCCGGCACGGCTATACAGTTCCATGATCGCACGCTGACGCTCTACCGCCTTATCCTGTCCCGGGTATTTAGCATTGAGCTCTTCTACCTGCGGGCGCAATACACGCATTTTGGCCGATGACATATAAGACTTATACGTCAACGGAAACAGAATCAATTTTACGATAACCGTCAGCAGGAAGATCAACAAGCCGTAGCTATGAATAAATTGTCCGAGGAAATTAAACAACGGAATGACGAAATACTGGTTCACCCAACGGAAAATACCCCATCCCAGCGGAACGATCTTTTCCAGATCCAGTTGGTCGGCTTTCTCTACATCATCATCGTAAGATTTCAACAGAGAGAACTGATTGGGACCAAAATAGAAACGCATATCCGTCGCTTCGTTACCCTTCAAGTCGAAAGGTACGGAAGTCGTCGTCTTATACTCTTTCAGGAAAGAACCGTCTTCAGGCAACATCTTCGAATCGATAGTTGTCGACTCGAATCCTTCGTTTCCGGCGATCAGGATAGAAGAAAAATACATGTCTTTATAGGCAACCCATTTCAACCGGTTAGACAATTGTTTGCTGTCGTTCTTGGTTTCGCTCAGGTACTCCACATCATCGGCCATAAATTTATAATATACCGTTGCATAACGGTCTTCAAACTTACGCCCCTTTTCCTGCTGGATTATTTTTTGTTGCCACAACAAGTCCAATGCAGTCGTACCTGGCGACAGTACACCATTCAGGCCGGTTCCCTTAATGGAGAACTGCAACATATAATCATCAGGTTTTAAGGTATACATAAAATCCAGATGGCTGCCTTCGCCCGTATTCAGACGCATGGTAATACTGTTCCGGTCATTTCCTTTTACAGGGGTAAAATACAAATCACCGGTATTTACCACGCGATTATCAGCCGTAACCAATGTAAAATCGAACTTCGAGTCCTTTTCATCGAAAAGCACTAAAGGTTCACCTTTATAATTATCGTATTTTTTCAGGCGGACATATCCAATACGCCCTCCCTTATTGGCCAAACGGACTTCAATCAGCTCGTTTTCCAAAACAGTGGAACCCTCCTCTCCAATCATTGCATCGGCGAAAACGCCAAACGTGTTCTGTAAACGGGCAAGCCGTACAGAATCGGGCAAACCGGCCAGTTCGTCGTCCGCTTTTGCTTCTCTATTCAATTCTTTCTGCTGTTCCAGCTGCTTTGCATATTCTATCCGGGCTATCGAATCCTGCATCCGGCGCTGTGCTTCTATCTGCTCCGGCGTAGGCTGGTTCAACCAGGTAAATACAATTAAGACAACTCCAATAAGCAGGAAACCTATTATCGTGTTTTTATCCATCTATAATTTTTATTTTTTATTTTCAACTGCAGCTTTTATAAAGCTAACGAAAAGAGGATTAGGATTAACGACCGTACTGTTATATTCCGGATGGAACTGAACCCCCACAAACCATTTCAATGCTGGAATCTCAACGACTTCAACCAAGTTCGATTCAGGATTTTCACCTACACACATCATGCCGGCTGCCTCGAACTTATCGCGATATTCGCTATTAAATTCAAAACGATGTCGATGGCGCTCCTGGATGTGTGTCTGTCCATACGCTTCATAAGCCTTAGACCCTTTCTTCAATATACAGTCGTATGCTCCCAGACGCATAGAACCGCCCATATTGGTTACGTTCTTCTGCTCTTCCATCAGGTCGATCACTTTATATGGGGTATTTGGTTCCATTTCTGTCGAGTTGGCTTCCGCCAGTCCCATTACATTACGGGCAAATTCAATCACCATGCACTGCATGCCCAAACAAATACCCAGGCAAGGGACATCGTTTTCACGAGCATATTTCAATGCGGCAAATTTTCCTTCAATACCACGCTGTCCAAATCCCGGAGCAATCAGGATTCCGTCCATATCTTTCAACAATTCGGCGGCATTACCATCATTCAATTTTTCAGAATGGAACAAATGCAAATCCAACTTACGATCATTATAAATAGCGGCCTGCAACAGAGATTCGTCGATCGACTTATAAGCATCCTGCAGTTCGACATATTTACCGACTAAGCCGATCCTTACAGTTTCAGTAGCATCAACCTTACGTTGCAAGAACTGATGCCAAGGCTTCATCTCGGGTGTCGGTCCGACTTCCAGTCCTACCTTACGCAGGATCACCTCGTCCATCTTCTGGCGCTGCAATACCAACGGAACTTCGTAAATCGTCGGAACATCAATAGACTGTATGACGGCATCCTGTGCTACATTACAGAAAAGGGCCACTTTACTTAACAAATTGGCACTCAACTCATGTTCAGTACGCAATACCAGAACATCTGGCTGAATACCCAGCTCCTGCAGTTGTTTTACAGAATGCTGTGTCGGTTTGGTCTTGTATTCTTTTGCAGCCGCGATATAAGGTACATAAGTAAGATGTACGCATATACAATTCTTTCCCAATTCCCATTTCAACTGGCGCACGCTTTCGATAAACGGAAGAGATTCGATATCACCGACCGTACCTCCGATTTCAGTGATCACGAAATCAAATTTGTATTTATTTCCCAGCAATTTCACATTGCGCTTGATCTCGTCCGTGATATGAGGCACCACCTGCACAGTCTTTCCCAGGTAATCCCCTTTACGTTCTTTGTTAATAACGCTCTGATAAATGCGGCCTGTAGTGATATTATTTGCACGGGTCGTCTGAACATTCAAGAAACGCTCGTAGTGTCCGAGATCCAAATCCGCTTCATGTCCGTCTACGGTAACATAGCATTCCCCATGTTCGTATGGGTTCAACGTACCTGGATCGATATTGATATAGGGATCAAATTTCTGAATGGTAACTTTATAACCTCTTGCCTGAAGTAGTTTACCCAATGATGCGGCAATAATTCCCTTACCCAATGAAGAGACCACGCCGCCCGTAACGAAGATGTACTTTGTATCTGCCACGATAGTAATATTTTAATTATCTTTTAATTGCACACTCGCATTTCAAAACTGCAAAGTTACATAATTTCATTCATATAACAAGGGGAGAGAGAAAAACATCTTTTGTCCTTTTGACAGCAAAAGGAAGCTGATCCTCTTCATATAGAAACGAACAAACTTAAAAAAGGTACATCAAACGGATGTAACGAAAACAGAGCTCTATATAAAAGTTTTGTTTAAAAAACAACTATCATACTATCATAATTAAATTCATATACTTGTAAAACAGCATGTTATTCCATGACAGTTCCTATTTTCAACTATCATTCATCTATCATAACCATCATGGTCAAAAAGCAATAAAGTATTATATACCAGACTTTTATAAAACAACAGATATGTTCAAAAGCTGATACAAAGTAGATAAAAAAGGCTCGTTTTTTCATGAAGACAAGCTACTTTTTTACCGAAAACAACTTGAAAAGTTTCTTCAGACCCGGGTGGAAGGGTATGGGAGATCCGGGTGTGGAGGAGGTGGAGACCCGGGTCTGCGTGAAACCGGAACGGGGATGTGGAGCTGTTTATCTGCCTTGTTTGAGGAGATTTTATGCACTGTTTCTGATTATAATCCAGTGGAATAGCTGTTTTTTGATAAATAGATTTTCACAGCAGGGCGATAACATTTTGTCAATTGAAAAAAGAACGTATCATTTATTTTTATTTTCATTCCAAAGAAAATAGTGTATCTTCGTTGTTATATTAAAGAAAAGTATAAAATACATATAAGATGAAAAGTTTAAATGGTTCAGTCCTGCGTTGCATATTTGCGATCGTATTGGGACTTGTATTGGTTCTTTGGCCGGAAGCGGCTGTTACTTACTTGGTGATAACGATCGGTATCTGTTTTATCATACCCGGCTTATTCTCGCTCTTAAATTATTTCACCCGTGAAAAAGTAGAAGGAGAGCCGAGTCCAATGTTTCCGATCGACGGAGCAGGCAGTATTCTGTTCGGAGCATGGTTGGTAATCATGCCGCAATTTTTCGTTAGCATATTAATGTATGTTTTAGGGGCTTTACTGGTTCTTGCAGGTGCACAGCAACTGATTTCACTGGTTTCTGCCCGCAAATGGAGTACCGTTTCCTATGTTTTTTATATCATACCATCCCTAATTTTAATAACAGGGGTCATGATCCTCGCCTACCCATTCGGAGCAGCCGCCAACACATTTGTGATTTTCGGAGTTGCTTGCTTGATCTATGGTATTTCCGAATTGATCAACTGGTATAAGTTCAGTAAAAGATAAGAGAAAAATGGAGTACCACCCGCTTCAGGATTTACGGTACTCCATCGGAGAAATTCCCATATGTTTCTTAAAGAATTTTCCAAAAGTCGACTGGTCGGAAAAATGAAGTATATCCGCCACCTGCTGGACAGTCGCCTGAGGCGCTTTCAAAAGAATTTTCGCTTCGACAATCAGGGCATCATCTATCCACTTATTAGCGGATTTACCCGTCAACTCCTTCAGAATCAATGACAGATATTGTGGCGTAATAAATAACCTTTCAGCATAGAATGTAACCACATGCTGCTCCTTACAATGCTCAAACAATAATTGCAGGAATTGTTCGAACAGCTCTTCTTTACGAGAAAGGGTCGGTCGGATCAAACGATCTTTCTTGCTTAACATTATATTCCCTAAGTCCAGCAAGAAACCAATAAAGGCATTCTGTACTAACTCCTTCTGATAAAAATGAGTACGTTCCCTCATCTTCTCCCGTATAACCTGCATGCTACCGGCCAGTTTCGCTGTTTCTTCCGGTTCCAGTTCCGTACAAGGATTCTTACGGATCTCCATATAGTTCGCTATAGCCTGAGTCCGGTTACCTCCACCAGGATTACAATCGTTCAAAAACTCCTTAGACGCAATCAGCAAGCGACCTTTAAAATCTTTACCGATCCTATCAAGTTGGAGTGCATGCGTAGGCATGATCGTTATGAAACTGTTCGGTTTGACAATGTAAGAAACATAATCCAGATGGATTTCAAGTGTCCCTTCAAAAGTCAACACCATCAAAAGCGCATTTAACCGCATCGGAGCAAAACGCTCAGGCGAGTCGGGATCTCCGATATCCATACCTCCGTCCAGATCCGCAATCGAAAAAATATCCTGAAAACTATCACGGAAAATAATACTCTTATTCAGTTCCGCCAATTCTATTAAAGGAAGTTTTTCCATCTTTACATATTTACTAATCGTGTACTTGCAAAGGTAAACATTTTTTCAACAAACAGAAAAATGTTTCATTTTTTACCAATGAATAACGGTTTTTCAGGAATAAGAAAGGTTCCTTTTATTCGTTTTCGACTAATTCCGTAACAGAATAAACCTTTTTAGTTTTCCAAATTAGACAGACCTTTGCAATATCTGATCGTATAAAAAGTAATCATTAAAATCGATGGTCATAAAAGAACAAATAATGTTAACGGCATTCGACTTATTTTCGGAACACGGGATCAAGAATGTCAGTATGGATGATATCGCTCATAACGCGAGTATATCCAAACGGACTCTTTATGAGCTCTTCGAAGATAAGGAGACTCTGCTAACAGAATGTATAAACCTGAGTTATACTAAAATGAGGCTATCCATGAAGCGACTTGAATCCGAGCCGATAACAGCCTTAGAAGTCGCTTTGCTTTTTTATGAAGAACTTATGAGACGGCCTCGCTGGTTTAACCGGAAGTTCTATGATGATCTGAAACGTTATCCGAAAGCATTACAAAAAACGGAAGAAGAAAAGTCCCGCTTTTTGAAAAAATGTATAAAACTACTGTCACGAGGGGCTAAAGAAGGTGTTTTTCAACCGAATATTAACTTTGAGATTGTAGCTTTACTGGCGAAAGAGCAGGCAAAAATGATCCGTCCGTCCAAAGCCCTTTCCAACCATTCCGTGTCCGAAGTGTTCAATACGATTCTTTATACCTTCCTTCGGGGAATCTCTACAGAAAAAGGCATTGCCATTTTAGATCGTTACTTGTTGAAATATAAACAGAAGCAATTAGATTGAACAAACGATTTTATTAAAAATCAAATTTACTTATTTTAAATGAGACAAATCATAATTACCAAAAAGATGATGTGGGTAGTGATAATGTTACTCCCCTCTCTGGCCTTCACCACCGTAAAAGCTCAAGACACGCTCGTTCTCGATATAGAGAAAGCTCTTGAGATCGCGCTGAGCGAAAATCCCATTGTAAAAGTGGCTAACAAGGAAATCCAGAAAAAAAAATATGCACAGAAAGGTTCATATGCCGCCCTATTTCCCCAAGTAAGTTTTGCTGCCGACTATAATCGAACTTTGAAAAAACAGGTGATGTATATGGACGGCTTCGACATGGGAAGTACCGAAATACCAGGCATGGAAGACATGCCGAATATGGATGAAGGGATCGAAGTAGGACGTGATAATAACTGGAATCTCGGTTTCAACGCCTCTATGCCGATTGTCAACGCCGCTCTTTGGAAAAGCCTAAGCATCTCGGCTGTCGATGTGGAATTGGCTATCGAACAGGCACGTTCTTCCAAAATTGCTATGGTCAACCAGGTAAAGAAAGGGTATTACGGCGTGCTTCTTGCCAACGATTCATACCGCGTATTTAAGGAAAGCTATGACAACGCAATGGAAAATTACCTGGATATCAAGCATAAGTTTGAACAGGGAACCGTTGCCGAATATGACCTGATACGCGCCAATGTTACCGTAAAGAACAGCGAACCCAATATGTTGCAGGCAGAAAACGCACTAGTTCTTGCCAAATGGCAATTGAAAGCATTATTAGGCATGGATCTGGACATAAATATCGAATGTGAAGGACAATTGACCGACTTTGAAAAAGATCTATTCGGCGATTTTCTTTCCACAGACACAACCCTGGCTAATAATACAGATTTGAAACAGATGGATTTACAAGCCAAGCAACTGGAAAAGACACTGATCATGCAAAAGTTCGATTATCTGCCGACACTGTCGCTCACTGGACTATATCAGTGGACAGCCATGAACAACGACTTCAAGTTCAAAGACTATATGTGGAACCCCTACTCGATGGTCGGTGTTTCACTCTCCATTCCGATTTTCTCTGGCGGCAGCAAGTTCTATAAGATCAAACAAACAAGAAATTCGATCGAACAGTTGAGCCTGCAAAGAGAGGATACACAGCGAAACCTGCAACTGGCAATCAAGCAGTATATAGATAATATGAATACCTGCGTCAAACGTTTCGACGCTTCACAAAAGGGAGTAGAGCAAGCCGAACGGGGATATATGATCTCACAGAAACGATACGACACAGGAGCCGGGACTCTGTTAGAAATGAACGATTCGGAATTAGCATTGACACAGGCCAAACTGAATTTCAACCAAGCTATTTACGACTATATGGTAGCAAAAGCTGACTTGGAAAAGGTATTAGGCCAGCAAGAGTTTTAAAAAACAAAAAATAGACATTGAATAAAAATATCACAAAATGGAAACAAATAAAAGACAACACTTTATATCACTCTTCATTTTATCTTTGTTGCTATCCTGTTCAGGGGAAAAGAAAGATTCGGCACAAACGGAAACCGTCAGCAACAAAGCCATTGTGAGAATAGAAACTGTTTCCGCACAAGATGTGGAGCAGATCAGTGAATTTACAGCAACAGTAGAAGCCAATATTTCGAATAACATCGCCCCACAAAACCCAGTGCGCATAGAGAAACTGTTTGCAGAAGTCGGCGATCATGTAAAAGCAGGTCAACTCTTGGTCAAGATGGATGAGACAAACCTCAAACAGACAAAAATACAATTGGATAACCAGGAACTGGAGTTCAAACGTATTGATGAACTGTACAAAGTAGGCGGTGCTTCCAAATCAGCCTGGGATGCACAGAAAACACAATTAGACGTAAGCCGTGCGACCTACAAGAATTTGCAGGAAAACACACAGTTATTGAGTCCGATCACCGGTATCGTCACTGCCCGCAACTATGATAGCGGCGATATGTATAGCGGAGGTTCGCCGATCTTCACCGTAGAACAGATTCGTCCGGTCAAACTGTTGATCAACGTATCCGAAAGTCTTTTCACGAAAGTAAAAAAGGGAAAAGATGTCGACATCCGGTTAGATGTATATGGAGACGAAGTTTTCAAAGGAAAAGTCAGCCTGGTTTACCCGACTATCGATCCGAATACACGCACATTCCCTGTCGAAATCAAAATCGACAACAATGACGAACGTGTCCGTCCGGGGATGTTCGCCCGCGTGACGATCGGTTTCGGGACACAAAACCATGTGGTCGCTCCGGATCTCGCCATCGTAAAACAGTCCGGTGCAGGAGACCGCTATATATATGTATACAAAGACGGTAAAGTTTACTACGAGAAAGTAGAGTTAGGACGCCGTATGGGAAACAAATATGAAGTCATTTCAGGGGTAAACAGTGGCGACCAGGTTGTAATATCCGGTCAAAGCCGCCTAAACAACGGAATGGAAGTAGAAATCGAAAAGTAAGAGACAAACATTATGAGCTTATATGCAACAGCGGTAAAAAAGCCGGTTACGACTGCCCTTGTCTTTGTGGCAATCGTGATCTTCGGTCTTTTTTCATTAACCAGATTATCAGTGGACCTGCTGCCAGAGATCGAGACAAACACGATCATGGTCATGACCTCCTATGCCGGCGCCAGCGCTGCGGATATCGAAATGAACGTCTCCAAACCGTTGGAGAACGTGCTGAACAGTGTCAGCGACCTGAAACACATCACGTCACAGTCACGTGAAAACATCTCGATCATCACACTAGAATTCGACTATGGTACGGATATCGATGTGGCGACAAACGACGTGCGCGACAAACTGGACGTTGCCGAGCCAATGCTGCCGGATGATGTGGACAATCCCATTATCTTCAAATTCGGGACGAACGATATACCGATTATCATCCTTTCGGTTACGGCGGAAGAGAGCACGAACGCCCTGTACAAGATTCTGGACGATAAGGTATCGAACCCGCTTGCACGTATCAGCGGTGTAGGAGCGGTTTCCATTTCCGGTACGCCGGCACGTGAAATACAAGTCTATTGTGATCCGTACAAACTGGAAGCATACGGAGTTTCAATCGAAGGAATATCCGCTATCATCGCACAGGAAAACAGGAACACTCCAGGCGGCAGCGTGGATATCGGTTCCAACGCCTATGCGCTCCGTGTACAAGGTGAATTTACGGATGCGCATCAGATGGACGATCTTGTGATCGGTCATAAAGATAACAAGACTATCTATCTGCGTGATGTTGCCCGCATTGAAGACAGCATCGAAGAGCGTGCCCAAGAGACTTACAATAACGGTAAAAAAGGCGGCATGATCGTTATCCAAAAACAATCGGGAGCCAACTCGGTGAACATAGCCAAGAAGGTTCATCAGAAGTTGCCGGAAATTCAAAAAAGCCTTCCTTCAGATGTCAAGTTAGGGGTAATCATGGATACCTCCACTAACATTTTGAATACAATCGACAGTCTGAAAGAAACCATTTTCATCACCTTCATTATCGTTATGTTAGTGGTGTTCGTATTCCTCGGACGATGGAGAGCGACATTTATCATTATTTTGACCATTCCGATCTCGTTGATAGCCTCGTTCGCTTACTTGCTTGCATCCGGCAATACACTGAATATTATCTCGCTGAGTTCACTCTCTATTGCTATCGGTATGGTTGTGGATGACGCGATTGTGGTGCTGGAAAACATTACTACCCATATCGAAAGAGGTAGTGCCCCGAAACAAGCGGCCGTACATGCTACAAACGAAGTGGCCATCTCTGTAATCGCCTCAACCCTGACCATGTTGGCCGTGTTCCTACCCCTGACAATGGTGACAGGTATGGCGGGTATTCTGTTCAAACAGTTGGGGTGGATCGTCAGTATCATCATGATCGTTTCGACAGTCGGTGCTTTGACCCTGACTCCGATGTTGAGTTCTCTACTACTCAGGCAGAATCCTAAAAAAGGCCGCTTGTACACCTTGTTCTTCACACCGATCGAAAAGGCATTGGATGCGCTGGACCGTGGCTATTCCAGTTTTCTTTATTGGGCAGTACGCCACAGGAAAACGGTCATATTCGGTGCGACTTTGATCTTTGCGGGAAGTATGCTATTGGTTCCAACTATCAAGACGGAATTCTTCCCGACTCAGGATAACGCACAGATCAGTGTTCACATCGAGTTACCGGTCGGGACCCGCCAAGATATCACCCGTAAGCTGGCGCTTGAAATCGACGAACTGTTCCGACAGAAATATCCGGAAATAAAAACCAGTAACTTCACCGAGGGGCAAGCCGATTCCGATAATACCTGGGCTCAATTGAGTAATAACGGAACACATATTATCGACTATTACATCAATATGCTGAGTGTCGGCGATCGTGAACGCGGTATGGTTGAAATCTGTGAAGAGATGCGTAAGGACCTGGCAAAATATCCGGAGATCAAGACCTTCAAGGTGATCGAAGGCGGACAGGAAGAAGGTATGGGCGGACAGAACGCTGTCGACATCGAGATTTATGGTTTCGATTTCGGCCGGACCGATGCCGTAGCCGCCGAACTGGCCGAAAGGATGCGTAAGGTAAAAGGTTGCTCACAAGTCAACATCAGCCGTGAGGACTACATACCCGAATATCAAGTTGATTTCGACCGGGAAAAGCTGGCGATCAACGGATTGAATATCACAACGGCTGCTATGGCTTTGCGTAACCGTATCAACGGCTCTATCGCTTCCAAATATCGCGAAGACGGTGACGAGTATGATATAAAAGTACGCTACGCACCAGAATTCCGTCAGTCGGTTGAAGACATCGAGAATATCCTGGTTTATAACAATGCCGGTCAGGGAATCCGTATCCGCGACCTGGGTAAAGTAGTAGAACGAATGACGCCTCCGACCATTGAACGCAAAGACCGTGAACGTGTCATCACCGTATCGGCAGTAGTCGGAAAAGGTGCAGCCATGAGCGATATCGTAACAGCTGCCCGGAATCAACTGAAGGAAATGGATATACCTTCGGATGTCAGCTGGCAGTTAGGAGGAACATACGAAGACCAGATGGACACCTTCTTCGACCTGACAATCCTGATGATCCTGATCATCATTTTGGTATTTATCGTAATGGCTGCTCAGTTCGAATCGCTGACAGACCCGTTCGTCATCATGTTCTCCATTCCTTTCGCCTTCACCGGTATAATTTTGGGACTGGCAATCACACAGACCCCATTGGGCGTTATGGCATTGATCGGCCTGATTATGCTGATGGGGATCGTTGTCAAGAACGGTATCGTGCTGATCGACTACACGATCCTCTGCCGGGAAAGAGGAATGGGAATCCTGACCGCAGTAGTGACTGCCGGAAAATCCCGTCTCCGCCCTGTATTGATGACCACTTTGACTACCGTATTGGGTATGATCCCGATGGCTGTCGGAACAGGCGAAGGCTCGGAAATGTGGCGTTCGATGGGTATGACAGTAGCATGGGGACTTTCGGTATCAACGTTGATCACCCTGGTAATCGTACCGGTCGTATACAGTGTATTTGCCGGAAACGGAGTCCGGCGCAGACGCCGCAAGATGGCAAAAAATGGAATATCTTCTAAAAAAGAATAAATAATAATTAGGAATAAGTTAATATGAAAGCTATATTTGTATCATTTAATCAAGCATATTACGAAATGATCCTGAATGTGATGGACCGAAACAATATCCGGGGCTTCACATACTGGAACGAAGTACAGGGACGTGGAAGTAAGACCGGCGAGCCCCATTATGGAAGTCACGCCTGGCCGACACTGAACTCGGCAATCCTGGCAATGGTCGATGACGAAAAAGTCGACCATTTTCTGGAGATACTTCATCAGATGGATCAGAAGACGGAAGCGCAAGGATTACGTGCTTTTGTCTGGAACATCGAAAAAACAATTTAATAACATAATGAACGATCTTTTTAACATTCTCATTTTCAGCAAAGACTATAATCAGGGAGTTATCATCCAGGACTATATAAAAGCTATTGGATACAACTCACAAGTATTCGATCAGGAAGAAGCGGCATATGAGGGATTCCTTTCCAGAAATTTCACACTCTGTATTATCAACCACGATATAGACACGAAAGAAACACGGACATTGGCAGCCATGATCAAAAGTTCGGAAAATATCATCCCTGTCGTTTTCTTGTGTGAACATCCGACGAGAGAAGAAATAGCATTGCTGTTTTCGTTCCATGCAGACGATGTGATACGCAAACCTCTTGACACAGATATCTTACAAGCCCGGATTAAAGCAGTACAAAGCCGTTACCAGCCCCAACGCAAGAAAGAGGTCAGGACTTATATTTTCGGAAAATTCAAATTCGACTTGCAAAAACAGATCTTGTCCATAGAAGGCAAAACAACCAAGCTGACAACCAAAGAGGCCGATTTGCTTACGTTGCTGTGCCAACACGCAAACAATATGGTAGACAGGATGCACGCCCTGCAGATCATATGGAGAAGCGATAACTATTTCAGCGCCCGCAGCATGGATGTTTATATCACCAAATTACGCAAACTATTGCAAGATGATCCTACCATCAGGATTATAAACGTTCACGGAAAAGGTTATAAATTATCAACACACGAAAATGACAATTGAACATTTCACCTTATTTCTAATTGTTATGGCAGCTATCGCCGCCATAGTCTTCATAGCCCTTTATTTCGTCGAAGCCGGTTATGGAATGTTGTTCGATAAAAAATGGGGGGTTCCGATACCGAACAAGATCGCTTGGATTTGCATGGAAGCGCCGGTTTTTATCGTCATGTTTTTGTTATGGAACGGATCAGAACGACAGTTCGAGACAGTACCGTTCCTGATATTCTTATTTTTCGAACTGCATTATTTCCAACGATCTTTTATTTTTCCTCTGTTGATAAAAGGCAAAAGTAAAATGCCGGCAGGCATCATGCTTATGGGAATCACCTTTAACCTCCTGAACGGTTATATGCAGGGAGAATGGATTTTCTACTTAGCACCGCAGGATATGTATACGAAAAGCTGGCTGCACAGCCCTCAATTTATAGTCGGGACAATCTTGTTCTTCACCGGCATGGCAATCAATATCCAGTCAGACCATATTGTCCGCCACCTCAGAAAGCCTGGCGACACGAACCATTATCTGCCTAAAAAAGGCCTGTTCAAATATGTGACATCAGCCAACTACTTTGGCGAAATCGTGGAATGGTGCGGATTTGCAATCCTGACCTGGAGTGCAAGCGGAGCTGTTTTCGCTTGGTGGACATTTGCAAACCTTGTACCTCGCGCAAACACCATCTACCATAAATACAAAGCGATGTTTGGTAACGAACTGGAAAACCGTAAACGGGTTATTCCTTTTATATATTGAATGATTAACTCATAATAGATATGGAAAAAGAATCTATACTGTTCACTCCCGGTAAAATCGGGCCGTTGACCCTGAGAAACCGGACAATACGGGCGGCTGCATTTGAAAGCATGTGCCCAGGAAACGCGCCTTCCGACATGTTGTATGACTACCATAAATCGGTTGCCTCCGGCGGGATCGGTATGACGACTTTGGCCTATGCGGCTGTTACGCAAAGCGGACTTTCTTTCGAACGTCAGCTCTGGATGCGCCCAGATATCATCCCCGGATTAAAACGCATCACCGATGCCATCCACAAAGAAGGGGCGGCTGCCTCCGTACAACTCGGACATTGCGGAAACATGTCTCACAAAAACATCTGCGGGTGCAGGCCTATCTCCGCATCCAGCGGTTTCAATATCTATTCCCCTACCCTTGTCCGTGGAATGAAACCTTCCGAAATCACAGCTATGGCAAAAGCGTTCGGACAAGCAGTTCATCTGGCGCGCGAAGCCGGAATGGATGCAGTGGAAATACATGCCGGTCACGGCTATCTGATCAGCCAGTTTCTTTCTCCCTATACCAATCATCGGAAAGACGAATATGGCGGTAGCTTGCAAAACCGGATGCGCTTTATGAAAATGTGCATGGACGAAGTGATGAAAGCTGCCGGTCAGGATATGGCAGTGTTGGTAAAGATGAATATGCGCGACGGCTTCAAAGGAGGAATGGAGCTTGATGAGACACTTGAAGTGGCTCGTACCCTGCAGAACGAATGCGGAGCACACGCTTTGATCCTTAGCGGTGGCTTCGTCAGCCGTGCCCCGATGTATGTGATGCGGGGTTCCATGCCGATTCATACGATGACGCATTATATGCCTTTCGGCTGGCTACCGCTCGGAGTCAAAATGGCCGGACGGTTCATGATCCCGTCTGAGCCGTTCAAAGAGGCTTACTTCCTGGAAGATGCCCTAAAATTCAGGGCGGCATTGAAAATGCCACTTGTCTATGTAGGCGGTCTGATCTCACGCGAGAAGATAGACGAGGTCTTGAACGACGGTTTCGAATTCGTGAGTATGGCACGTGCCTTGCTGAACGATCCGTCATTCGTAAACAAAATGAAGGAAGACGAACATGCCCGTTGTGACTGCGGACATAGCAACTATTGCATCGCTCGCATGTATTCCATCGAAATGGCATGCCACAAACATATTCAGAACTTGCCCAAAAGCATTGTCAAAGAAATAGAGAAATTAGAATATAAGTAATGGAAAAAGGATTAGCCATCATAACCGGTGCCGACGGAGGCATGGGACAAGTAATCACGGCAGCCCTCGCAAAAGAAGGCTATCCGGTGATTATGGCTTGCCTCGATCCGGAAAAAGCCGTCCCCGTATGCACCCGGATCCGGCAAGAAACCGGTAACACCCAGATAGAAGTGCGAAGAATCGATCTCGCATCCCTTTCATCCGTAAACAATTTCACCGGTCAGTTATTAAAAGAAGGACGTCCCGTCAGCCGCCTGATGAACAATGCCGGCATCCTGACAACTCCGGTACGCAAAACCGAAGACGGGTTGGAGACAATCGTAAGCGTCAATTATGTGGCTCCCTACATGCTCACCCGCCAGTTATTACCATTGATGCAACCAGGATGCCGTATTGTAAATACAGTGTCCTGCACGTATGCCATCGGCCGGATCGAACCGGACTTCTTTGAAAAAGGAAGGAACGGACGCTTTTTCCGCATTCCGGTCTATAGCAATACCAAACTGGCGCTGTTATTGTTCACCCAAGAGTTTGCCGAACGGCTGCAAGACAAAGACATCACCATAAATGCCTCGGACCCGGGAATCGTCAGTACGAACATGATCACGATGCAAGCTTGGTTCGACCCGCTTACCGATATCTTGTTCCGCCCCTTTATCAAAACACCGGCCCAAGGCGCGGCGACCGCCATCCATCTGGCTCTTTCGGATGAAGCGAAAGATAAAAACGGTTGTTGCTATGCCAATTGCAAAAAGAGGAATGTGTCAGAACGCATCCGGCATCATGCACAGCAAAAACAACTTTGGGACGATACGGAAATCTTGCTCCGGCAAAAAGGAATCCGGTTCTGAACCGGCATGCACTTTTAGTTTCATACCGATGAAACTCCTATTCCATGCCTATGAAACTTCCGTTCCATGCCGAGGGAATTTCAGTTTCATGCCTATGGAACTGAAAATTCATGCAGACAAGATTTTGCAGATATAAATATAAATCGTACCTTTGCACCGCTTTTAACCCCCGTACGTGTGATGGGAAATTAGAAAGCATAAACATCTAATTTTGAGTAACACAAAAATTAAAACAAAATGAAGACATTTCAATTAGAAGGAAAGTCAAGAGAAGTAGCCGCTACTTCTGCAGACCAGAAGAGAGCTTTGAAAGCTATGCGTAAAAACAACGAAATTCCTGCTGTACTGTACGGCGGCGAAAAAGTATCTCATTTCACTATCACAAAAGACAGTGTTCGTAACTTGGTTTACAGCCCTGAAATTTTTGTTGTTGAACTGACGATTGACGGCAAGAAGACAATGGCTATCGTTAAAGATATCCAGTTCCAGCCTGTAACCGACGCTATCCTGCACATGGACTTCTTGGAAGTGTCAGAAAACAAACCGGTAGTAATGGAAGTTCCGGTTGTTCTGGAAGGTCACGCCGAAGGTGTTAAAGCCGGTGGTAAACTGAACTTGCAGATGAGAAAGTTGAAAGTAAAAGCCCTTTACACAGCAATTCCTGAGAAATTGTTTATCAATGTCGATCACCTGGGATTAGGCAAGACTATGCAGGTTGGTGCATTACACTTCGAAGGCCTTGAACTGATGAACGCCAAGAACGCTGTTGTTTGCGCCGTTCAGTTGACTCGTGCCGCTCGTGGTGCTCAGGCTAAGGCATAATAAAATTATTATTCCTAAATAATGTAAGGGGAGAATATTCAACAGAGTATTCTTCCCTTTGTTATATACTAAAAAACAACATAACAATGAAATATCTGATAACAGGACTTGGAAATATCGGTTCCGAATATTTAGGAACCCGCCATAACATCGGATTCCGCGTTGTAAATGCATTGGTAGAAGATGCCGGAGTTCCTTTCACGGAAGAACGTTACGGTGCAATTGCACGGATGCGTATCAAGAACTGTGAGTTGATCATACTGAAGCCGAACACATTCATGAACCTGAGCGGCAATGCCGTCCGCTACTGGTTGCAGAAAGAAAACATTCCGGTAGAGAATCTGTTAGTCATAGTGGACGATCTGGCACTCCCCTTCGGGACACTCCGCCTGAAACCGAAAGGCAGCGATGCCGGACACAACGGATTGAAAAACATCCAACAGTTGTTAGGCACACAAGAATACAGCCGCCTTCGTTTCGGTATCGGCAGTAATTTCCCTCGTGGAGGACAGATCAACTATGTGCTTGGCAAGTTCCCACCGGAAGAGCTCCAGGAAATGCCGGAAAAGATAAAACGGGCGGTAGAAATCATCAAAAGCTTCTGCCTGGCCGGCGTACAGAATACAATGAACCAATACAATAATAAATAAATAATAGTTCCTTGTCTACAGTTTATGAATGAAGTCCGTATAGACAAATGGATGTGGGCCACCCGCATATTCAAGACACGTACCATAGCAGCCGAGGCTTGCAAGAAAAACAGGGTGATGATAAACGGAGTCAATGTAAAACCTTCCCGTATGATCAAAGTCGGAGAAGTGATTCAGGTACGAAAGCCACCTATCACCTTTTCCTTCAAGGTACTCGATTTAACAGAACGCCGTATGGGAGCCAAACTGGTGCCTGATTATCTGGAAAACGTCACTACTCCCGACCAATACGAAATATTGGAAATGAACCGCATATCCGGATTCGTAGACCGTGCACGCGGCTTAGGCCGTCCGACCAAGAAAGACCGTCGCGCACTGGAGCAGTTTACCGATCTGGGGATGATGAACGATGGATTTGATTTCGAGTTTGACTTCGAGGATCCGGAAGACGAAGAGTAAACTCGTTTTTTCACAGCAAGGGCCGTAACTCCTTTTCAAATATTTGCCTGCTGATTATACGATAATGCGGCGAATAGGATTCTTCGAAAACCTTGCTGTGATGTTCCACATATTCTCCCCGGTCCAGACGGTCTTCTATTTCTTTGCAATCGGCATCGTAATCCGGCAAGGAAAGTTCCATAGAACGGATAATAGACTCAATCCGCTGCCATTCTTTTTGCCAATCGGACACTGTTTACGCTCCGCTTTTTCGAAATCCTTCTTTTCTGTCGCCGAAAGACAAAGACAGAAAAGAAGGAACAAAGTCAGAAAACCGTACTTCCACATCGTTTATTTGATTACTTCTTTCAGTTTTTTGTGCAAATCCTCGCCAGTTATGTTTTTAGCGACAATCACTCCATCAGGATCTAGCAGGACATTGGCCGGAATACCACGAACCCCGTAAAGAGCCGGAATTTCCGAATCCCAATATTTCAAATCGGAAAGATGTGTCCAAGCCAGATTATCGTCGGCAATCGCTTTCATCCACTTGCTTTTATCCTTATCCAGGGAAATCCCCACAATCGTAAAGTTTTTATCTTTATATTCATTAAACGCCTTTACCACATTCGGATTCTCGCGACGACAAGGAGGACACCAGGATGCCCAGAAATCCAACAGTACATATTTACCTCTGAAATCAGAAAGCGAAACAGATACTCCCGCCGTATCTGGCAACGAAAATTCAGGAGCCACCTTCCCTATCTGCACATTTTCCAACTGCTTGATAATACCATCCAAATCTTTTACATACGGACAACCGGCCAGTTCGGAAGAAATCTTGGCACGAGTCGCTTTCAGTTCATCCAGCGGCAACTGGTAAGTGAAGTAACGATACAGATAAAAAGCGGCGGCAGGCGAAGCCGGATACTTGGTGATCAGACTGTCTATGTCATACCCTTCTTCAAAAACCTTCTCGGCATTCTCCTGAAAGATTGTATTGACAGGAGAATTACGGACCGTAATCGTTTCGCCGTCATTACTTATCCTCACATCCATATTCGTATTTTCGACAAAGAACTGAACCGGATAATTCATATCTTCTGTTGCCAGACCAAACAATAAAGGCTGATCCACTTCTCCCTTAAAAGTAAATTTTCCCTCTTTTAATTCTGCCGTATCGACATCAAAAAACATCTTATTCCGGAAGGACTTGAGATAGACTTTCCCTTCCGTCCTGCCGGTCACTTCTCCATTTATCACATAACCTTTCGGTGCTTCCTGGCAACTCGCCAACATCAGGGCCACCAGGGCTGTCGCTACTAATCGTTTCATTTTTATCTGTTTCGTTTATTATTTAATCTCAGGGTGATGATATCGCCCTTTTTTCAGCGTTCCCTTTCCATATTCGATCGCACGAACCGGACAGCGGTGGATGCAAGCGACACACTGCACACAGGTATCCGTCCAAACAGGCTTCCCTGCCTGCATGCTGATCGTTCCGGTCGGACAAATCCGTTCACATAACCCACAGGAAATACAAGCATCCGTCACCCGGAAAGAATTACTTCCGATAGCCAGATGGGCAAAAAGAGGATAAATCCAGTAGCTTTTCAAACCGGGCATGCTTCCTGTATGATACAAAGCGTCCTGCCCATGCTCCCGGATCGCTTCGATAATCTCGGCCACACGTGCCGGGGCATCCTGCAGTTTCCGTTCCTCCACATCTTTGTCGTCTACATCGAAACCAGGCAGCAAGATATAGTTGTTCGGCATAATGACAGAGTATGCTGCCGTTAGCGATATCGCTCTTTTTTCCAAAGCTTTCCCGATCAGTCGATCTGTATATCCGCATTCATCTCCACAGGTAGAAATGGAATAGACCGATTGTCCAGTATATCCGTTTAAAGTCAGACGAGAGATGAAATGGGTAACAGACACTGCCGGTCCCCAGGAATGCACAGGATAGACAAACAATATCTTTTCATCCGGACGAACCGGATAGACCCAACCATCCTTTTCCTTATGCAGTTCATCTGCAATTGAAACCAACGGTTCTCCCAGCGCCTCACTCAGAGCCTTTGCCACCCAAAGAGAGTTTCCAGTTCCAGTAAAGTAAAATATCATATTCCTATTTCTGTTTCAAATACAAAAGTAAGTATAATCTAAGAATACACCTCGCATTTACCTTATTAAGAAACCTAAACGGCAACGTGATGAAGATAACAATGGGACCTTACACACGTTGTCATTCCTGCCTGAAGCCTACTTTTACCTTTGCGGAGATTTGGAGCAGACGCTTTTTATATCTTAATTTGCATTACCATAAAAACACACAATATGAAACGGACTTTACTTATTTGGGCTTCGATGGCTTGCATGACTGTTCATTCGGTCATGGCACAGGACGCAGCTGTAAACAAAATCATCGAAATCGGTCAAACGGATAATCAAGTGATGGATCATTTAGATGTACTCACCAACCGCATCGGCGGCCGTGTGATCGGCTCGAACGCATACGATAATGCAGTTGAATGGGTTGCCTCGAAATTTACGGAATGGGGACTGGAAGTAGAACTACAAGAGGCCGGCACGCTGCCGGTCGGCTTCAACCGAGGACCGTGGTTCGGCAAACTGTTGGGAGAAAACGGGATGGAACTGCATTTCGTCACTCCCTCCTACACCGCCGGAACAAAGGGTGTACAACGCGGACATGTCTTACAGGAACCGCTTACCCAAAGCGAGTTCGACCGCATGAAAGGACAACTAAAAGGGGCTTGGGTGCTGATCAACGGGAAGAATGTCGGCTGGCCGGTCGACCGTTCCGCCAAAGGCGACTCCATCCGTGCCGCCATCATTTCCGAAAACAACGAAACGGCCAAAAAGAACCGCCAGATCATGGAGGATAACTGGCGCAACAATACCGACAACCCGCTGCTGCCATTGAAAGAGGATGTCCCGGCCTTGTTCTACAAACAGATGTGCGAAGCCGGCGTATTGGGTTTTATCCAATCGGCCACCGTCCCTTTGCGTGCCCTCTATGACAAGGCTGTCATGCACGATCCGACTTTCACCTTCGATAACCTACCGGAAGTTTGCGACATCAAGTTGGACGAACACCAATATGCTACCATCAAACAGATGGTAAAGGAACGCCGTACCTTTTTCCTCGAATTCGATATCCGCAACCATTTCCGTATGGGGCCGGTAAAATACTATAATGTGATCGGTAAGATCAAAGGCTCCAAATACCCAGATGAGTATGTGATGGCGAGTGGTCATCTGGATGCGTTCGACGTGGCGACAGGTGGCGTGGACTGCGGTTCCGGCGTCACTCCGGTGATGGAAGCGGCCCGCATGATCATGAAATCCGGTGCGAAGCCTAAACGGACGATGTTATTCTGTGCTTTTGCTGGCGAAGAATTCGGATTGTTAGGTTCTACAGCCTGGGTGAAAGCCAATAAAGATAAATTAGATAAAATCTCCAACTTGTTCAACCGCGACGGAGGCCCGACACCTCCCGTCGGACTCAATGTTCCGAAAGCGATGTATCAGGACTTCGTGAAGATATGCGCGCCCGTCAAGAAGATCCATCCCGACTATCCGTTCGAAGTGAAAGAAGCCGGCCCATTCACCAAACCTGCCAAACCTGCCGGTACGGATGCATCCGTTTTTGCTGTCGAAGCAGTCCCGGCCATCGCCTTCAACGAAAAGGACATCAAAGGATACAACTTCAACTACGGTGAGATCTGGCACACCGAACGCGACACTTACAGCAAAAGCATCCCGGAATATCAGGAACATGCCGCTACAGTAATGGCGATCGTGACGCTGGGAGTAGCCAACTTGGAACATCTGCTGTCAAGAGAAGGATTGTATAAATAAAACTTCAGAAAGGAATAACAAACCCATAGCTTTACAGAAGCTAACCCTATGCGTTAGTATCCATAAAGCTATGGGTTTGCGATATTTTTCGTACCTTTGCCCATTCAAAAGCAAATTAATAGGTATATAAGATATGATAACGGTTAACAATCTGGACGTACAGTTCGGAAAACGTATCCTGTTTCAGGATGTCAATATGAAGTTCACGCCGGGCAACTGCTACGGTATCATCGGGGCTAACGGCGCCGGTAAATCAACATTCCTCCGTGTTATCAGCAAACAGCTGGATCCTACACGCGGAACAGTGTCTTTAGGACCGGGTGAACGCCTTTCCGTATTGAGTCAGGACCACTTCGCATTTGATGAATACACCGTAATGGACACAGTGTTGATGGGACACACCACCCTTTGGGAGGTGATGAGCGAGAAAAACGCCCTGTATGCAAAACCTGATTTCAGCGATGCCGACGGTATCCGCGTATCGGAACTGGAAGAGAAGTTCGCCGAGATGGAAGGCTGGAATGCCGAAAGTGATGCCGCCGCCCTGTTGAGCGGCTTGGGTATCGCGGAAGAATTCCACTACACGCTGATGAAAGACATGAGCGGTAAGCAGAAAGTACGTGTCCTGCTGGCACGCGCCCTCTTCGGACAGCCTGATAACCTGTTGCTGGACGAGCCGACCAACGACCTCGACCTTGAAACCGTCATGTGGCTTGAAAACTATCTGGCGAACTTCGAACACACCGTGTTGGTTGTCAGCCACGACCGTCACTTCCTCGACTCTGTCTGTACGCATACGGTAGATATCGACTTCGGTAAACTGCAGATGTTCGCCGGAAACTATAGCTTCTGGTACGAATCCAGCCAGTTAGCACTCCGCCAGCAGCAGAACCAGAATAAGAAAGCGGAAGAAAAGAAGAAAGAATTGGAAGAGTTCATCCGCCGTTTCAGTGCCAACGTAGCGAAGTCTAAACAGACGACCAGCCGCAAGAAGATGTTGGAGAAACTGAACATCGAAGAGATCAAGCCTTCTTCACGACGCTATCCGGGTATCCTGTTCACGCCCAACCGCGAACCGGGCAACCAGATATTGGAAGTAAAGGGGCTGACAAAGTCCATCGACGGGAAAGTCCTTTTCCAGGACCTCAACTTCAACGTGGAGAAAGACGACAAGATCGTATTCATCAGTCACGACCCGCGTGCGATGACCGCCCTTTTCCAAATCATCAACGGAGAAGAAAAGGCCGATGCCGGAACGTTCCAATGGGGACAAACCATCACGACGACCTATCTGCCGCTCGACAACTCCAAGTATTTCAACTCGGATTATAACCTGATCGACTGGCTGAGCCAGTTCTCGCCCGACACGAACGAGGTCTTCCTGAAAGGCTTCCTCGGACGTATGCTGTTTTCCGGCGAAGAGCTGTTGAAGAAAGTGAGTGTACTTTCCGGAGGTGAAAAGATGCGTTGTATGATCTCCCGCATGATGTTGACGGATGCCAACTGTATCATCCTCGACACGCCGACCAACCATCTGGATTTGGAATCCATCCAAGCATTCAACAACACATTGCAGTCATTCAAAGGAAACATCCTGTTCTCCAGCCATGACCACGAGTTCATCCAGACGGTTGCCAATCGCATCATCGAGCTGACTCCGAACGGCATCATCGACCGTATAATGGAATACGACGATTATATTACCGATCCGATGGTTGCCGAGCTGAGAGAAAAGCTTTATAAATAAACAAGCATCGATAACTTTCCAGAAGAAAAACCAGATATGTGGATGACATATATCTGGTTCTTTCTCTGATACCTTCCCTGTATATGAAAAAAAGAATCCTCTTCCTCCTTACCCTATATTTCATGTGGTTACCATTATTGGCAATCCAGAAGCCTGTGTTTATGCTGTACCACCATGCCTTAGCGAGCGGATGTTCGCTAATCGATTACCTTAAGGTAATTACACACGGGTTACTGTTGGACTGTACGATAGCCGGCTATCTGACGGCGTTACCTTTGCTGATGACGTTAGTTTCGGTATGGTTGCCGGGGTCTTTTTACAGGAAACTGCTGAAAGGATATTTCGGAATCATGGCGGTATTGATCGCAGCGATCTTTTCCGTGGATGTGGCTTTATACGGCTACTGGGGATTCAGGCTGGATGCGACTCTTTTCTTCTATCTTCAATCACCCGGTGATGCGATGGCAAGCGTACCGCTGGGACAGTTCTTCGCCCAGTTACTGATGTTTGCCGTATATGCTTTCGGGATATATTGGACGTTGAAAAGGTTTATCGTTCCGCTCTTCCCTAAAACACTGGTGCGGAAACGGTTGGGCGGAAGCCTTATCATTATCCTGTCAGGAGGGATACTCTTCATTCCGATACGAGGAGGCGTAACGACTTCGACGGCGAACGTGGGGATGGTATATTTCAGCCAAAACCAATTCCTCAACCATTCGGCAATCAATCCTTGTTTCAGCCTGATCGCTTCACTTAGCAAGCAACAGGATTTTGCGGCACAGTTCAATTTTTTCCCGGAAGAGGAAAGGAAGGAGGTAATGGATACTTTGTCTCCGCACTCGATGCGGGGACGCAAAGGGACGAATCCCGCAGATGCAGATTTACAGCAAAAGCCTCTGCAATCCCTTCTCAATACCTCACGACCGAATATATTGATTATCCTGATGGAAAGTTTCTCGGCAAACGCGATCGGAGCGGTCGGCGGAGATTCCATCATCACGCCTAACCTGAACCGATTGAGTCGGGAAGGAGTACTTTTCACAAACATGTATGCCAATTCGTTCCGGACAGACAGAGGAATCGTTTCGGTGTTGAACGGATATTTGGCACAGCCGACCACTTCCATCATGAAGTATCCGGCAAAAAGCCAAACACTCCCCTCTATCGCCAAAACTCTGACAAACGAAGGATATGTTGCCGACATGCTGTACGGAGGCGATATCAACTTTACCAATATGCAGAGTTATTTCTTCAGTTCCGGTTACAGCCGGATCACGGCAGACCGTGACTTTCCGCTCACCAGCCGCTTGAGTAAATGGGGAGCGAACGACGATATTACGTTCCGCCACCTGTACGAAGACATCAAAAACCGGGACAACCAAGCTCCCTGGCTCAGCACTTTCCTGACGTTAAGCAGCCATGAGCCGTTTGAAGTTCCCTACCACCGGTTGGACGAAATGGGGCTGTATCCGAACTCGGTTGCTTTCACGGACAGTTGTATCGGCAACTTCATAGACAAATTGAAAGAATTGCCTGTATGGAAAAACACGCTGGTTATTTTCGTTTCCGACCACGGATATCCTTATCCGAAAGATGTGGTCAACTATGAACCTCGCCGCTACCATATTCCGATGCTTTGGGTCGGCGGTGCGGTGAAAGAACCTGTCGTGATTGACAAATTAGCCAATCAGACGGATCTTGCCGCCACCCTATTGAACCAGTTAGGGATCGATCACGACACTTTCACTTTCAGCCGGAACATCCTAAGTCCCGATTATCCGGAATATGCATTCTATACTTATTCTAACGGATTCGGGTTTATCGACAGCACCGGTATATCCGTCTATGACAACGAAGGGAACAAACCTCTGATCGAAGCCCCCCGAAAAGGCAGTGACTTGCGACTCCGCAAAGGAAAGGCACTCTTGCAAACCTTGTATGACGATTTAGGGAACCGATAGCCTTTTTATTGCATTCTGCATAAGTTTTGCAGGAATACTGCAATGCCTACGCAGAATGCAATGGTGATCCCCACGCTTACTCCTCTTGCTTCTCTTCCGTCAACAGCTTGCCATCATCATCCCAAGTACGCCAAATGCCGCTTTTCCTTCCTTTAGCATAAAACATTTCGAAACGAAGAATGCCTTTATCGTTCCACACCCGCCAAGGTCCGTCTTTTTGCCCATCTTTATAGGAAGCAATACCGGTCAGTTGCCCGGCTTCGTTATAAGTACGCCATTCTCCATGAAAAATGCCGTGATAGTAAGAACGGACTTCCGCAATCTTTCCATCAGGATAGTAAATCACATAAGTTCCTTCGGGACGGCCGTCTTTGAGGAAAAGCTCCATCTTCAACATACCATCATCGTAAAACTCGGTATAGCGGCCAGTGTAAGGAGTTGTTTGAGACTCGTCCGTATAATACTGGCCTTCACTAAGGAACAAGTCCTGCGCCTGGATTGCCAGGGCAGAACTTGCCAATAATGTTGATGTCAATAATAATCTCTTTATCATCTTTTTAATATTCAGTGTTCTGAGGATCCCAGTTCGTCCAACCGGCTGTCCAATCGTTTGTTCCATCAAAAGCTCCTTTGTAAGTTACTTTTTCAAAGAAGCTGTTATTCAAGACTTCATCAACAAATTCGGCTCCTTGTACGGCAGAAGCAACGACAGAAGAATAGTCACCGTCTTTTGAAATAATTTCGTTGGTGGTTGCCAAAGTAGTATTGTTACCAGCGCGGTTGAAGAAGTTCTCGCTTACCTTTTCGTCATCGTAGAAGTTCTTCCACATACCGGCAAAGATTACATTCTTAACGGCGATACCATCATTTGCCGTACCTTTCTTATCCGTTGCACGAAGTCCGTAAGGCCATCCCGTGAATACGGAGTTGTAGACATTCAAACTCGAATTACGGCGCAGGTGCATGGCAGCCTGGAATTTACCTCCTTTGGCTCCATTAGCGGCATCGGCTGTCTTTGCTTCAACCTCGGCTTGTGTCATATCAGAAACCTTTCCATAGAACGGACCGATCAAAGTCACGTTGGAGAAGACAGGCTTCGTAAGCGGGGTATTGGAAGAACCACTTGCATCATTATCGGATTCGAAGCCGTTAGAGTCGGAAGTATCAGCGATGTCCTTGTCACGCACACTCAACAGAAACTGCAAGTTACCCGTATAGCCGTAATCGGTATCGAAATCATCGTCCCAACCTTTGTAAGCAACCAAATGCTTAGCATTGACCGTTCCACCGAACCATTCATACGAATCGTCATTAGAATAAGACACCTGTACGAACTCCACTTCCGTACCACTACCGACACCACCGAATGTCAGACCGTTGATCTCCTTGTCGGGTTCCAAAGGATAGCCAGCAAATTCAATACGGACATATTTCAACTTACCAGAGCTTTCACCATTAAATTCATCGGAGGTCGTGTTACCATATTCCGTTCCGGGTCCACCCTCGATAACCGGTCTTTTTGTCTGGTTTACACGAGCATTACCGCAGATAATCAAACCTCCCCAGTCTCCCGTCGCACGCTTGCCCGGTTCTTTATCGGAAGTAAAGACGATCGGTTTGTCAACCGTACCTTCAGCCATGATCTTCGCACCCGGTTCGATAATCAAAGAGGCAGCCTTTTCACCGGAAGAAACAGATATACCCTTGATGACCGTTCCTGCTTCGATTGTCAACGTAGCACCCGGTTTTACATAGACAAAGCCTTTCATATAGTTCTTATCAGCAGCATTCAGCGTAAGATCGGATGTTATCTCTCCCTCCAAGATCACTTCTTTGGAAGACGGAGCATCATTAGAAACAGTCACAGCACAAGTTGCCGTCTTATTGCCATCTTTTGTCGTAGCGGTGATCGTAGCAGTACCCTCGGTAACCCCTGTCACCTTACCGGCATCTACTGTTGCCACCTTTTCATCGGAGGAACTCCATGTTATCGTTTTATCCGTTGCATCGTCCGGAGTAATGGTGGCAGACAATGTCACGGACTCGCCAACCTTGACAGTTGCAGTCGTAGGACTTACGGCAACAGCCGATACAGCTATAGAGCCATCAGGCTTGTCATCATCACTACAAGATACAGTTCCAAACATAACGGCCAACGCACATACAGAGGCCAAACCTTTCAATAGAAATCTGTTCATAATAAAAACATTTTGTTTGTAATAGAGATATATTCTAATTCACTTTAAAACTTGAGGGAAACACCGACATTAATATCCACTCCCGGACGGTAGCTGCGTACCAACTGTTCACGTTCACGCTTGCCGCCGTTCTGGTCCGTCAACTTCACGAACTGTTTGTATTCGATTTTAGAGTTCAGCATATCCTGAATCCCAGCTTTGATCTCGACAGCTTTGCCGATCTTCTTCGAAAAAGTCAAATCCAGGGAATTACGAGGCATCTCATATATGTCGGGAATATCTTCATTCTGGTCCTGCATCGGGACACCGACCGACTCGATGCGCTTCCCGATACGGTTGTAAAGTAGCGAAGCGGAGATTCCCTTGTCATCGTGCTGATAAAACAGACCGGCATTCACCAGATAAGGAGATTGCCCCGCCAATGGCCGGTCACGCTCAGGCGCTCCTTCCTCAAAGCGGACACGGCTATGGATATAGGCGGCATTACAGACCAAGCTCAACCCTCTTAATCCGATAAAGTCAAGGCTTTTCTTCATATCCAACTCAATGCCGAACGTCTCGGCATTCTTCGCATTGTGATAGGTATATTGTAAACCGGAACCCGCCTCGTTATAGGTTTCCTCGATCGGATCCTTGAACCGTTTGTAGAATGCACCGACTGTTATCATCTCGCCGGATGCCGGATAGAATTCATAACGCACCTCCAGATTGTCCGCATAAGCATTCTTCAATTCGGTATTACCGACTATATTCGCATCCCGCTCGAAATTAAAATACACATATGGTACTACCTCACGGAACTCCGGCCGGTTGACCGAACGGCCGTAAGCAGCACGCACAAGGTGTTTCGCAGACAGGTTGTAAGAGATATTGACGGAAGGGAAAAAATCGCTCGTCCGGTTATCCAAGTGAACAGGAGTCGTACCGTCTGAACTGTAACCATCCATTTTAAGGTTATAATATTCCATACGGACACCGATATTGGCATTCAGCGCCTCCCCGTAGTTCAACTTGGCAGAGACATAAGCGGCTCCCAAGATATTTTCGGAAGTATAGGAGTCACTGTTCGTCGTCGTCTCACGCATCCATATCCGGTCTGCCGAAATGTTCTCATCACAGAACAGCCCCGTATAATCCCAATCGGCATACCGGTCATACCCTTTACCTAACAGATTGTAACCGAATCGGCGAGCATCGAACGTACGACTCTTATATTCTCCATAGACACCACCGTCAAGAACAGGGGCGAACTTGTCGGAGACAGTGAACTTATGTTCATAATTGGCAGCGAGCGAAACACCGTGATCCTTCAAGTCCTGGTAATAGCGCATCGGATCGGAGACGTAATAATTCGGTAAGTCCGTCTTCGTCTCGTCGAGGATGGAATTGACGATCTTGCGGTCCGGTTCCCGATAGGCAGCAAAAGCATAGCCGGCAGTCCAGTCCACTTTGTTGATATCCTCCTGTAACGTATGCGTGCCGCCAAGTTGCCCTGAATAGGTCGTACGTCCGGTATAAAGGGATTCCCACTTGCGGATCGCCTTGTCAGAATAATAGTTCATCCCTTCCCTCTGTGTCAAGGCGGAAACACCACGCTGGCTAAAAAAGTTACGAAACTCGTATTTATGATCGCCTTTCATAAACGACCAGTTGAATAAGGCTCCTAACTTGGAGGTATTCTTATAGCGGACATCGTTGTACTCAAAGCGCGGACGTGAGAGATCGTTCGCCACATCATAGGCGATATAGTTATTATTCACCGTCTCCGAATAATCGTAACCGGTACTCCAGTTCACATTCGCAATATTCCCGATCTTCCAGTCACCTGCATCGAAGGAGCGGTGTGAAGTGAGCGAAATCTTTTGGTCCGGAATAGCCGTGAACCTGTTGATTCCCCACCTCTGGTTGATCCGCCGTGTAAAGGCAGCGGCTTCCTCTGTCGAATAATCCCCTAAATGAGAAGGGAAAGAAGAGGGCAAACTCCGCACCCCGGCCCCAAATCCGAGATAGTCCTTCCAACTCCCGTCCGTCAGCTGGAAACTCCGGAAAGTAGCATTCGTATTAAATCCCATCTGGTAAGATACGTTGAAGGTATTCCCGTCCGGTATATTCTTGGTCATCACTTGCACGAAACCACCGGAGAAATCGGCCGGCAGCTCGGCAGACGGACTCTTATAGACCATCATATTGTCGATCAGCGAAGAAGGAAGCACATCGAACGAGAATGCCCGGCTGTCCGTCTCGCTCGAAGGAGTGGTCGCCTCGTTCAGCCATACATTATTATATCGTTGCGCCAGCCCCCGGACCACCACAAAACGGTCATCCACGATCGTAAGCCCCGGAATACGGCGCAACACCTCGGCGGCATCACTGTCCTGTGTCTTGCCGATCTGTTGGGCTGAAATACCGCTTACGACCGGTAGGCTTTTCCGTACCGTATTGATAATGGCGGTTTCCGTTCCCAACTTTCGTTGTGCCACGACCACCACATTCTGAAGTTGCAGGTCGGCATCGGATAGTTCGATTCTCAGCACCGACTCCTGATGGGCTTTCACCACGACATCACGAACGGTTTCCGATTTATAAGAGACATAAGAAGCGACAATCGTATATTTTCCCGGTTTGACATTCTCTATACGGAAGTTTCCCTCCACGTCGGCAATGGCCCCCACCGTAGTCCCTTCGATCACGACCGAAGCACCGATCAACGCATCTTTGAATTTGGCATCCGACACCGTTCCGCAAATAACGCCTGTCTGCGCCCAGGCAGACAACGAAAGAAAACTCCCCAACAACAAAAGAAAGAACCTCTTCACATTGCCTGTTTCACACTTGTTTCCCATTCCTTATTACTTGTTACATTTATTTGCCGGCAAAAGTAGAAGAGACGTATTGCAAGAAGATGTAAACAGAATTACATTGTAAAAACGATTATTACAATCCGTTGACAACAAAAAGAAAGCAACCATTTGACAAAGCGACCACCCATAGCAGATTTTACGAGAAAAAAGGCTGCTAAGAAACTATTTATAGTATCTTTGGAAACAATTAAATAAACAATATACGATGAACTAGGTCATGCGCAAACTCCCAATCGGAATACAAACCAGCCTCCACAGGTTCGGCAAAAGAAGCCTCATCCCCTACCAAAGTGACAGACGTGACATCGTCAAAGTCTGCATGGAATTTGCCGAAGAACAGAATATCACAAGATGGCTATGTGAATAACAAAACTATCACAACGACCGCAGAATGGACATACACACTTTATACATCATCGCTTATGCCACCAGCACCACTTCCTGCCTGGGCAGTTGCGCCATCCTGCTGTTCTTGAACTACGGCAATATCGAGACAAACCCTGTTTACCTGAAGGCACGGCGGATCCTCGCATTTGCGACCTTCCTCGTGGCCATCGGTCTCCTCATCTCGCTTACCACCAGAAAATGGCAACCCGTCGGATGGGATATCGCCTCGTTTCCCGTCACCCTGATCGCCTCCTCGCAAACCCTGCTGTTCACATTCTCACTGATCCTGCTGTTCAACGAACAGTATGCCACCCGGCAGCGGATCCTGCTGCACGCAACTCCTTCCCTCCTCTTCACCCTGGCCTACGCCGGAGCATGCCTGATCTGGAAAGACCACCCCGTCTATGCTTACTCGGAATGGAAGTCACTGGTCACGAATCCGCCTTCCCTGATCCGCACGCTCTATCTGCTTGCCTACATCATCCAGTCAGGCATCTATGCAAAACTATTCCTGCACGAACGACATACTTACCTCTCCCTCTTGGGAGGAGTGAAGACAGAAGACAGGTGGCTCAAACTCGGACAGGTGACAAGCGCGTTCTTCCTTGCGTCAGGCATCGGCCTTTGTACGCTGAGCCTCGCCTTGAATCCTTACCTGCCTCACGAAATCACCGTGACCTTCCTATTCACCGTTTTCTATTTCGCCTTCGGAATCTTCTACGCAAACTTCAGTTCCACCTATCGGGATGTCCGAACCCGCATCCGTGAACAGAACTCAGCCTTTTCTCCTCCCGCCGGAGCGGACATGGAAGAATTGATCTGCTACCTCCAACCGGATGACGACAACAACCGTCTCTTCAAGGACATAGAAGCCTATTTTCAGAAAGAGCAGCCCTATCTGGACCCTGACTTCAGGATATCCGACCTGCCCAGGACCATCGGTGCAAACCCACACAAGCTCTCGACCGCTGTCGGCCGTGCCACCGGGCTGACGGTCCAAGACTACGTACTCCGCCTCCGCATCGGCCACTCCGCAGACCTGCTGCTACTGCCCGAAAACGCCGAGCGCACGATCGAGGACATCGCTTTCTCGTCCGGTTTCCAGTCTACAAGCACCTACAACCGGAATTTCCTGAAACTGATGAAAACAACCCCTTCCCGGTTCCGGAGCCGCACATGACAGGAATACCCCCGCCCTCCCGAGAGGAACACCCCTGTCCGCCCGACGGACAAAACTACATCATACTCATCATTGCTGATTTCGGGCACAACTTTACGGATTTTGGGCATCCTTTCTGTCCTTCTCTCCCCATCTTTGCCTCCAAACGGTTAACGCCCGGCCAACCACCGGGCACTTAAACATTGGAATCATGACCAACGAAGAAGAACAGATCACTCTCAACATCGATCTCTACGACAACATCATGACGGAGAAGGAAGGCGACTACACCGGCCGCCCTCGTATCACCGGCACTCTGTACAACAAACAGATAGCCGCCCGTATCGTGAAAGCAGGTACGGAGTACAAACAGGAAAGCATCGAGTATATCCTCGATCGTGCCGACAAAGCGAAAGTAGAAGCCATCGCCGAAGGTAAGAGCGTAATAGACGGCGTCGGGCAATACCTCGTCACCGCACGCGGCTCGTTTATCGGTGAAAACGCGCAGTTCGATCCTGTCAAACATTCCTTAGGCGTTTCCTACACGCCCGGTCAGCTTCTGCGCAGCCAGCTGAAAAAAACCAAAGTCGTCTGCAATGGCACAGCCAAAACAGGTCCGGTCATCAATTCCATTACCGACAGCACGACCGGCAGCGTCAACGAGATCATCACCTCGGCAGGCCCCGCCGTGATCAGTTGCAGCAATGCCAAAGTGATAGGCGACGACCCGTCTGTCGGCGTCTTCCTGACCAAAGACGAAGAGGGTGCAGCTCCGATGAAATGCCCGGTCATCATCCGCAACGCCCCATCCGAACTCACCGTCATGCTCCCCGCCATCGAAACAAAGGTTCTGTACACGCTGAGCGTGACAACACAATACAGCAGCAGCAACAAGATGCTGAAAAACCCGCGCACCTACCGCTTCCCCATCCTCTTGAGCGACGGGAAAAGCAATGACGAGGAACGCCCCGGCGAACTCTGACAACAATGGAGACGTTTCCTTCGAGCCAAGGGAGAGGCTCCCTCGCCTCGAAGGAAACATCTCCACTACCTCCAAGTGAATCTCTCCCTTGCATCCAAAGGAGGCATTCATCAAATTGGATGCTTTTTTCATAACACCTAAATAACTACATACACATGAATAGAGATTTAAATATTAAAAGTACAATACGCCAGATTCTTGGCGTATTGATTAGTATCATGATACTAATGCCATTTACGGTATCCTCTCAAACCGTCACAACCACCATCGACTGCGCAAACGCTACAACAGACATAAACGGCAACGGATATCGTTGGGACCTCAGCAACAAGATACTGGCTCTTGACGGAATAGACCTAAGGACAAGTCAGATGATGGGCATAGAGCTTCCTCCCAATTCAACAATCACGCTACAAGGAGACAATTACATCGAAGGAGCAAGCAGGGCCATCCTCTTCAATATCGGTTCCACAGAGCAAGACCCAGGCGGAACCCTGACTATAAAGGGAGACGGGACCTTAACCCTGAACAGCACGAACACCCCCAGCGCCATTTTTAACGCAGGTACGAGCACGATCAAGAACAAAGCCATACTTGTGATAGAAAGCTCGACCGTCATCACAAACGGCCTGTCGGTAGGAGGCAATGCCAAAGACGAAAACGGAGAGTGGGGAAAAACGGGTGAAACAATCCTCAGGAACAATGCATGGTTGGATATCACTTGGGAAAAAACGACCAATCCTTCCGGTTTACCTCTCTACAACCACAACATAAAGGTGGAAAATTCCGTTCTGTTCTACAACTACCGTAACACCGGGACATTAGGATATTATGGTGAAGTATACGGAGACGTGACACTGTCAGGAGACTGCACCATCAAGAACGGACAGACGCTTTTCATCCCGACAGGCTGCTCGCTCACCGTAAACGGAACACTGGATAATCAAGGAACCAT